>JAGBWF010000007.1 GCA_017629895.1 Clostridia bacterium | reverse complement strand
CTTCGCGGATTCGCTTTATCGTTTCATCGTTAAGCAATATCGAGGAAAGGTATTTATCCAGCTTTTCCTCGTAGCATATTGCGCCGAGCTCGTGGCTGTTTTTATCCAAAAACTGCAGATCGCCGAATTTTTGATTATAAAGCTCCTCGAGCCCGCTTTCCTGCATCAGCGGAAGCACGGGAATTTTGTGCTCGATCGCAAAGGCAAGCTCCTCCCCGAGTGCGCGGTTGGGCTTGGTTAAAAGGCGCGTCGTTATCGGCATAACGAAAAGGTTCATTTGCGAAAGGTCGAAGTAAAACTGCTCGCCGCGAACGCCTTCGTAATCGGCATCATAGAAAACCGCGCAGTTACGCCCATTTTTTATTTCGGCGGAGATTCCCTCGAAGTAAAGGTCGAAATCGTCCTTATGGCAGGAAAAATAGACCTTTGGGACCCTATCGGTTATTTGCTCGGGAATATGCTTTAAAATTCCCATTTTGCTTCTCCTTTAATAAGTTATTGCAGATAGATATGAAGTGTACCGCCGCCTTCGTCGGTACACCTTTTCTTGATTCTTACGCGTAATCTCTGTCGATGCGGATAACACAGCGGTATTCGGGATTTTTTGCGCTTACAGCCGTCGAAACGGCAAGCTTAAAGGCATCTGTGTCGATTTTGCTGTCGGCGGGGATCGCAATATCGAAAACGATATTCGTATGCGTTACGCCCGGCACCATTCGGAAATCGTGCGCCTTCATACGCGCGTCTATTCCGCAAAGAAGCTCGCGCACCGTTTCCTTTATCTCGTTCAGACGCGGGTCGCGGGTATCTATCGGGTCGGTATGTATTACCGTTTCTATCCCGAACCTTTCGTAAATCTCTATTTCGACGTTATCGATAATATCGTGAACGTGCAGAATGTCCTCGTCCATCGGAACCTCCGCGTGAAGCGAAAGGAAGCGTCTGCCGGGGCCGTAATCGTGCAGAATAAGGTCGTGCACTCCGCAGATCGGGGCGCTCGAAAGCACTATTTCCTCGAGCTCGTCAACAAGCTCCTTATCGGGACGCATACCCAAAAGCGGCTCTATCGTTTCCTTCGCGGCGCGGTACCCAGCAAAAAGTATAAACGCCGCAACCAGAAGCCCCATATAGCCGTCGATAAGCAGGCCTGACAGGCGGGATACAACGAGCGAAACGAGCACCGCAAGAGTCGCGCAGGCGTCGCCGATACTGTCGGACGCGGTTGCTGTCATCGCCGCAGAGCCGATCTTTTTGCCGATTTTTCGGTTATAAAAGAACATATACAGCTTTACAAGCACCGAAAAAACGAGTATGACCGCCGAAATAATATTTATTTCCGTCGGCTTGGGGTCGATTATCGCGTTCAGCGACGAGGTTATAAGCTCAAAGCCCATAACGAAAATGAGCATCGCGACGATAAGACCCGAAATGTATTCGATTCTGCCGTGCCCGAAGGGGTGCTCGGGGTCGGGCTTTTTACCCGCAAGGCGAAAGCCGACCATCGTAACCGCCGAGGAGCCCGCGTCGGAAATATTGTTCACCGCATCGGCGGTAACCGCAACAGAGCCTGTGAGCGTACCGACGAACAGCTTCAGCGCAAAAAGCAGCAGATTAAGCGCGATTCCGCATCCGCCGCAAAGCACGCCGTATTTTCTGCGCACCTCCGTGTCCGCAGTGTTTTCGCTGTCCTTTATGAATATTTTCGCAAGAAGCTTTATCATTTTTTTACCTCGTAATATCGGCAGAGCTTATTTTTATCGCCAATCTGAGCTCGGACAGCGAAATTTCTATTTGTCTGCCTATCTTGCCCGCCGAAACGATGATTTTTTCCTTATCCTCGGCAGAAATATCGATTACCGTTTCGAACTGCTTTTTCATACCTATCGGCGAACAGCCGCCGTGAACGTATCCCGTGAGCGGGAAAAGCTCGGCTTGCTTTATCATCGCGACCGATTTTTCGCGCACGCTCGCCGCCGCTTTTTTTAAATCGAGCTCCTTTGCCGAGGGCACGATAAAAACGTAGTGCTTTTTCGATGCCGCAACCGTTACGAGCGTTTTGAAGACCACGCTTTCGTCGTATCCCAGCCTTTTTGCTATCTCCACGCCCGAAAGCGCGTTTTTTGTTTCGTATGAGTGCGCGACGTACTTCGCCCCGACCGAATCGAGCACGCGCATCGCGTTGGTTTTTTCGTCCTTCATATTTGCTCCGAAAAACATATTTTTTTATTATTTTACTTTGATTTCCGCACTTTGTCAAGTACGTCGCCATCTTTGCCGTTCTGCATTCTTGCAAAATCGTATTTGCGCTTTGTAGCGTTTCCGCCGCGAATGTGCCGCTCGGCGCGGTTTTTCGCCAGCACCTCCGAAACTTTGTTATAAAGCTCGGCGTCGCTGTGCTTCAATCTTTCGGTAAGGTCCTTGTGTACCGTGCTTTTGCTTATTCCGAAGTGCTTCGCCGCGGCACGCACGGTTGCGCCCGTTGTAATCACGTATTCTGCAATTTCCGCCACTCGCGCTTCTATTTCGCCAATCAACATAATATCAACTCCCAAACGGGTTTTGTTGATGTATATGCGGAAATTTGCAGGTTGATACACAACAGTAGGCTGTAATCTCCCTTTGCTTTAGTTCTAACGCGAAAATCCAATTTGGAATCATAAAAAGCTTTTGTGTTTAATATAGCCCCGGCTTGCAAAAATATCGAGAGCTCCTTGAAAGCATCGGACAAAAATTACGGTGAAATCTATGCTCAAAATAAGTTCTCTCATATATAAACCAAAATCGCAAAATTTTTATAAAAAATACGGAAACCTATGTTTCCATAGATTTCCGCATCCTTTTAGCGGTTCGACGTGCCGTTTCGAGAGTGCTTGTTTGCTTATTCCAAAGAACTCAGCCGTCGCCGTCAGCGAACGTTCTTCAAAATAATGCAGCTCTATCAGCCACCGCGATTCTTCGTCAAGGTCGCTTATAACTTTTCCGAGCCGTTCCAAAATATCCTTGCGGATAACTTCATTTGAAACGGGATCGGTGAAAACGTTTTTGTGAATCGAAGCAATAGCCGTTTGGAGATCGGTAAAATCTCTGTGCCGTCTGTCGCTTTTTTCTTCTGCTTGTTTTCTCCGTCTTTCCTCATCTAAAAAGTCTGCGACTTCCTTGCTGACTACAACCTTACTGCCGTTGTAAAGAATAGTTTGTTGCATTGCATCCTTTCCGCTGAAGGAAAGGCCGCACGCGGCTGCTCCGACACTACTCAGTCGGGATTGACAATCCAATCTCGAGGCCGCTCCCGCGACCTCTTATCAGCCAACACAAATAAATTATTTATCTAAAGACCAAAGCCTTAAGACCAAAATCATGCTGGCAATTTTCTTTACCGATTATATTCTATCACATATAGTGTACCATAAAACGGACTTTGCGTTGATACGCGCTCGACATGCAGACAGTTTAATGGTTCTTATTTTAGAACATTAACATATTGTTGTACGTAATAAGCGCCCTCATAATCTTTAAACTAAAAACCCTATACGAATGGTTGTAAGCCATTCGTATAGGGTAAGCAACAAATTTTTAGATCATTTTACCATCTGCGCCAAACTGATATTCACCAGCGGGAAGCAATCCATTTGCTTTTTCTTCGGATACGTAAGTGCCCCAAGTGATAAGTAAACCATTACTTCTTACATAGTAATAGTCACCTTCAAATTCATACAAACCTTCTTCGTATACACGAATTCCGTTTACATAGAAATTTATATATGTGGGGTTGAGCGCATCTACAACAGGTCCGTTTAACATAATCAACTTACCGTCTTCGCCAAACTTATACTCGCCAGCAGGGAGTAAGCCGTTT
>JAGBWF010000099.1 GCA_017629895.1 Clostridia bacterium | reverse complement strand
TAAAAGCTTTTTCATTTTCGTTCCTCCGTTTGTGATAGAAAAATATATTCGGTAAAAGCAAAATCCACCCCGCGAAAGCAGGGTGGATTACTTTACGTTATATGGCGCGTATAGTTCTTTGGTTGCTTTCGCAGTGGAACTATTAGCTTGTACCTATATGATACAGCAAAGACGGTAGATTGTCAATACTATTTTTGATATACCTCGAGCTCGTTTATAAAGGCGAACAAGCCGTTCGGCTTAAAGCTGAATTTGATATATCTTGCGGATTTACCTTCGACCTTTGCGCCCGACCAATATATAGCCTCGAGATCGGCGGTATCGATAGGAAGCTCACAAAGCTCTGTGAAGTTCTTACCGTCGCTCGATATCGAAACGCTTGCACCGTTGGGCGCATTGATGCCTGCCGTGCCGCCGTTGCAGATATGTGCGCGGACGAACGAAAGCTCGGTTTCCTTTTCGAGATCGATTATAATATAGCCTATACCGTTTTCGACGTTGGACTGCTCGAAGGGAGTGCTTGCGTTGTTATAGAACGAGAACCAGTTTTTATCGTAGGTGAGGGTATCGGTATATGCGCCGTCGGTAAGGTTTGCGGTATAGTTGCCGTAGCCGTTGCCGAGACCGCCCGAAATAGTATATTTCTTGCCGCCTGAAACGAGAGTGCCGACAGGCTTGATCTCGTCAACCTTGCCGCCCTCGCCCTTATCGGCTCCGGGAAGCTTTGCATCGGGAACGAATTTAAAGAGCCAGAAGCTTTCGGTGTGAACCTCGTCGCCCGCTTTTATAAGGCGTTGCTCGTTATTGGTCCATTTTGTGAAATAAAGCTTGTTGGTATTGGTGTTCATATCCCAATAAGAAGTAAGGTAATCGCCCTTGCCGCTCGCAAGAGAATCCTCGAAGGTGGTAACGCGAACGTCGAACTGATATCTCGGGTCGGCATGGCCGTAAAGAACCGCACGGGTTGCAATATTCTTGCTGTAGTGCTTGCCCGAATAGTCAGCCGCACCGACCTTTAAGGTTTCGATGCTCTTTACAAGCTCGCCCGCGTTGTTATACATTTCGCACCAGAGACCGTACTGCTTATTGAGAGGGAACATACAGGTATAGGAGCGAAGGTGCTTGACGTCCTTGACATATTTATAGTCGACGTTGAGCTTTATCTGGGGACCCGTGAAGGTGTATTTTCTTGTCATTTCGGCATAAACGTCGGCATCGGTATAGGTCATATTTTTGTTGTTGTAATCGCCGATGCTATCGCCGTTATCGTCGGGGAACCACAAAAGCTTGGTCTTTTCGATAATATGAAGCGAGTTTACGGTAACCGATTTGCCCTTTTCGAGCTCTATCTTTTCGCCGTTTTCGGCATTATAAAGATCGAGGGAGATGAAGGCTTCGTTGCCGTGGTTGCCGCCCGACCATACGTTTGTGCCCTTCGGTGTGATAGGAATGTGAACGTATTCGAAGTCTGTCGAGCCCGCAGCGAAAATGTGCTGCTTGCCGTTTTTATCCACAAGGCGCCAAGACCAAAGGTTAAAGCAGCCCCAGGGACGCTCCTCGAGCGTAATTGTGAGCTTGCCCGCTTCGGTTTCGCAATCCATTGTGTATTTGGTATCGCTTACCTTGGTAACGACCGTGGGGTAAGAGGTGATCTCATCGGGAGCGCCGACGATATCGGTTCTGTTATAGGCATTAAAGCCCCAATATTCTGGCATAATAACCTCCGGTTCTTTGGATTCCTCGGATTCCTCCGCCGCACTGCTTTCTGCAGACGAAACGCTTGTTTCGCCGCCGTTGCCGCCGCAAGCGGCAAAAGCACTTACACAAAAAAGAAGCGCAAGCAAAAGCGAGAATATGTTTTTGATTTTCATAGTACACCGCCTATTTTGTTTTTTATTATTATAACTCAAAAAGAATCAAATTTCAATAAGTTTATTACTCTTGTTTTACTTGACAAATCGCAGGTATTATAATATAATATCTTGATAAAATGCAGTTTGATTCGGAGGTCAATGATGGATACTAACCGTCTTGCAGAGCTTCTTTATCCCAATATAAAAACACTTCCTGCCGATATCGAGGCGCGCTATCCTGCGCGAAATCTTCCCGAGGGCGCAAAGGTAACCCGTTTTGCACCCAGCCCCACGGGCTTCCTTCATATAGGCAACCTTTACGGCGCGTTTACCGACGAGCGTCTTGCACATACGTCGGGCGGCGTCTTCTATCTTCGTATCGAGGATACCGACGCAAAGCGTACAGTGCCCAACGGTATTCAGATTATTATCGAAACACTCGCCAAGCTCGGCGTTGAATTCGATGAAGGTGCGGTTATCGGCGGCGATAAGGGCGAATACGGCCCCTACCGTCAGAGCGAGCGTGCCGAAATATATCAAACCTTCGCAAAGCAGTTGATCCGCGAGGGCAAGGCGTATCCCTGCTTCTGCACAGAGGAGGAGCTTACCGCTATCCGCGAAAAGCAGGAGGCAGAAAAATTAAATCCCGGCTATTACGGCGAATTCGCTATCTGGCGTGATGCACCGATCGAAAGAATCGAAGAAAAGTTAGGTGAGGGCGTACCCTTCGTGCTCCGCTTCCGCAGTGAAGGCGATCTTAACAACAAGCATAAATTCCGCGATGAGATCAAGGGCGAAATCGACGTTACCGAAAACGATATCGACCACGTTATTCTTAAATCCGACGGAATTCCCACCTATCACTTCGCGCACGCGGTAGACGATCACCTTATGGGCACTACCCACGTTATCCGCGACGAAAGCTGGCTTTCCACGCTTCCGTTCCATATCCAGCTTTTCAAGGCGCTCGGCTTTAAAATGCCGAAGTATTGCCACACCGCACAGGTATTAAAGCTCGATAACGGCAATAAGCGCAAGATCTCCAAGCGTAAGGACCCCGAAGCCGCGCTTACCTATTATCATTCGCAGGGTTATCCCGTTGCGGCTGTCCGCGAATATCTTATGACTCTTCTCAATTCCAACTTCGAGGAATGGCGTCTTGCAAATCCCGATGCACCTATTGAAGAATTCAAGTTCACCACAAAGAAAATGAGCGTTTCGGGCTCGCTGTTCGACCTCGATAAGCTCAACGACGTTTCCAAAAACGTTATCTCCCGCCTTACAGCAAACGAGGTTTATGATTTCACTCTCGCTTGGGCGAAGGAAAACGATGAAGAGTTTGCAAAAATCCTTGATTCCGATAAGGAATATGCCGTTTCGATCCTTTCTATCGGCAGAGGCGGCAAAAAGCCCAGAAAGGATATCGCCCTCTGGAGCGAGGTAAAGAACTATATGTCCTTCTTCTACGACGAGCTCTTTACCGTTCAGGACGAAATTCCCGAAAGCTTTGCGAAAGAGGATATTGCGGCTGTTCTTGCCGATTTCGCATCAAGCTACGATGAAACCGTCGAGCAGAACGATTGGTTTGCGAATATCAAGGCGATTGCCGAAAAGAACGGCTTCTGCCCTGATATGAAGCAATATAAAGCAAGCCCCGAAAGCTATAAGGGCTCGGTTGCCGACGTGAGTATGTTCCTTCGCGTTGCAGTTACGGGCAGAATGAACTCCCCCGATCTTTATGAGGTTATGAAGATTCTCGGCAGGGAAAGAGTTCTCTCCAGAGTCTCTAAATAAAGGAGAAAAATATGGAATCCACAAATTTCATTTTCGATATTATCGACGAGGATATAGCGAAGAACCCCGATTTAAAGATTCATACCCGCTTCCCGCCGGAGCCCAACGGTTATCTTCATATCGGACACTGCAAGGCTCTTGTTATCGACTTTTCTACCGCCGTTCGCTATAACGGACTTTGCAATCTTCGTATGGACGACACCAACCCCGCAAAAGAGGATACCGAATTTGTCGATGCGATAAAAGAAGATATTCATTGGCTCGGCTTCGATTGGGACGACCGCTTCTTCTATGGCTCCGACTATTTCGAGGAAACCTATAAGCTTGCCGAACAGCTTATTTTAAACGGCGACGCTTACGTTTGCGAGCTTTCCGCTTCGGAATTTTCCGAATACCGCGGAGATTTGCAGAAGCCTGCTATTTCTCCCTACCGCGACCGTCCTATCGACGAAAGCCTTGATTTGTTCCGCCGTATGCGCGCGGGCGAATTCCCCGAAGGAAAATACACCCTTCGTGCGAAGATAGACCTCGCAAGCGGTAACTTCAATATGCGCGACCCTGTGCTTTACCGTATCCGCTATATCGATCATCATCGTCAGGGCACGAAATGGTGCATCTTCCCGATGTACGATTTCGCGCATCCCATTCAGGACGCGTTAGAGGGCATCACACACTCGCTTTGCTCGCTTGAATACGAGGATCACCGTCCTCTCTATAATTGGGTTATAGAGCATTGCGACGTTCCTTCGAAGCCCAGACAGATAGAATTTGCACGTCTTAACGTTACAAATACCGTAATGAGCAAGCGCTTCCTGCGCTCGCTTGTCGAAAATAAGCTTGTCGACGGCTGGGACGATCCCAGAATGCCCACTCTGTGCGGTCTGCGCAGAAGAGGCTATACCGCCGAAGCAATACTTGATTTTATCGGCAGAGTAGGCGTTGCAAAGAATAACAGCCTTGTCGATCTCGCATTGCTCGAGCATTGCGTGCGCGAGGATCTCAATAAAAAAGCTCTCCGCCGCGTAGCAGTCTTCGATCCCGTTAAGGTTACCGTTACGAACTATCCCGAGGATAAGGTTGAATATTTCGAGGTTTCCAATAACCCGAACGATGAAAACGGCGGCACTCGCAAGCTTCCCTTCACTCGCGAGCTTTACGTTGAAAGGGAAGACGTGTCTATCGATCCTCCTCCCAAGTATTTCCGTATGAAGCTTGGCGGTGAGGTGCGCCTTATGGGCGGATATATCGTTCGCGTTGACGATATCAAGACCGATGAAAACGGTAACGTTTTGGAGGTGCTTTGCACTGCCGACCTCGAAACAGGCAACGGTATGCCCACAGACGGCAGAAAGATTAAGGGAACTATCCATTGGCTTTCCGCTACCGATTGTGCCGAAACCGACGTTGTGCTTTATGACCACCTTTTCACCGAGGCGGATATGAACAGCGTTGAATCGGCCCGCTACGGCGAATACCTCAACCCCGAATCCAAGATCGTCGCAAACGGCGTAAAGATCGAAAAAGCGCTTCTCGATGCCGCCCCCGGCGAAAAATTCCAGTTTGTTCGCAAGGGCTACTTCTGCCGCGATACGAAGGACACCTCGGTATTCAACAGCGTTGTTGCACTTAAGGACAGCAAAAAGTTCTAAAATTCAAAAGGAGTCATATAGACTCCTTTTATTTTGCCATAAATTTCCTTTAATAAATTTCAAAACTTTGCAAATAATACAAGCGAGGAAAAAACCTCGATGCAAATAAAGCAAATCTAAAAAGGAGATTTTTACAATGGCTAGAAACAAGATTTCCGTTCCTGAAGCTAAGGAAGCAATGAACAAGTTCAAGATGGAAGCCGCTAACGAAGTTGGCGTTAACCTCAAGAACGGCTATAACGGCGACCTTACCTCTAAGCAGGCAGGCAGCGTCGGCGGTCAGATGGTCAAGAAGATGATCGAAACCGCAGAAAAGAATATGAAATAAGAGGGTTTACCTCTTTATGAAAAAGGCTCTTCGTTCGAAGAGCCTTCTTTCTGTATTGCCGTATAGGCAATTGATTATAGGGATCGATAATTGAAGCGAAAAACCGTTCGGATATGTATGTCCGAACGGTTTTATAGCCTTATGCCTTTGTTTTTTTACGAACGATAAATGCGGTTACAGCGGCAGAAATCAATACGATTGCCGAGGTAACCCATATCCAAGCATTGCTTCTGCCTTCATCGAGGTCGTTACTTTCTGATACGGCGGTCGATTCCTCGGGAGGAATAATTTCGCCGTTCTTTGTGCGGATGATAAAGCAGGCGTCGGGTATCTTTTTGCCGGTAGAGAAATTATAACCCGTATAGACGATATAATCGGAATATACGTCTACGGTATAGCCCTCGCTGCCGTATTCGGGGGTTACTTCTTTTCTTCCGTCAAAGCTTCGTTGCAGAGCGGTACCGCCTCCGTATGCGCAGGGCTGACAGTTCGAGCCGATGTGGACGGTGTGGGCAAATTTGCCGAAGAGATTCGAATAGTTCGCGTTTTCATAGAACGAAACGTGGGTGTGGCCCGACATAACTATTGCATGCTTATATTGTTCGAGCAAGGTCTTCAAGCGCATATTTTGAGGGAATGCCGCTTTGAAATCTATACAAGCGTTATAGGTTCCCTTGGGGATATCGCCTGCGCCGAATTTTGCACCGTTGCTGAGGAAGGGAGCGTGGCAGGATATAAAGACGTTTGAGTTATCTGCGTATTGAGAAAGCACGCCTTCAAACCAATCTATTTGCGCTTTCGAGAAGTTATCGTATTTTGCGCTGTCGCCGGGTGCCTTTAATTCCTGCGACAAAAAGATGAAAATATTATCACTGCTTCCGTTTTCACCTTCGAAAAGGACGTAGTAATAGGGAGAATTTTCATAGGGATGAACTTCGTTCGCACCTTTTAAATACTTGCTGTGGAGAACGACGTCCGCAGGGGTGTTGCCGTGGTTGCCGGTTGATTCATACACGTTCTCTAAATCGAAATTCGAGTTATTTATGATTTCGATATGCTTTTCATACTGCGCTTCGAGGTCGGGGTTTTCACCGCGGTCGCCGACAACGTCGCCGGCAATGAAAACCACGTCCATCTTTTTTTCGGCAAAGAAGT
>JAGBWF010000098.1 GCA_017629895.1 Clostridia bacterium | reverse complement strand
TACCCGATGCCTGAAGCGCCTTATAAAGCGCGCGGTTGAGCTTATCGTCGTAACCGATCGCTTCACCTGTGGACTTCATTTCGGGAGAGAGGTATGCATCGAGTCCGCGGATCTTCTTGAAGGAGAACACGGGAACCTTAACGTACCAGCGTTCCTTTTCATCGGGATAAATATCGAATATTCCCTGCTCCTTGAGGCTCTTGCCGAGAATTACCTCGGTTGCGATATCCGCAAGGCTGTAGCCTGTTGCTTTGGAGAGGAAGGGTACGGTACGCGAGGAACGGGGGTTAACCTCGATGATATATACGTTTTCGTCCTTATCGACGATAAACTGAATATTGAAGAGACCCACGATGCCGACACCGAGACCGAGCTTCTTCGCATACTGAAGAATGATGCCCTTTACCTTATCGGAAATGCTGAACGCGGGATATACGCTGATCGAGTCGCCCGAGTGTACGCCGGTACGCTCAACAAGCTCCATAATACCGGGCACGAATACGTCTCTGCCGTCGCAGATAGCATCGACCTCGACCTCCTTGCCCTCGATATACTTATCTACGAGAACGGGCTTATCCTCGTCGATTTCAACTGCGGTACGGAGGTAACGGCGGAGCTGTGCTTCGTTTGCAACAATCTGCATTGCTCTGCCGCCGAGTACGAACGAGGGACGAACGAGCACGGGATAGCCGATTTCAGCCGCGGTTCTGATACCGTCCTCGATATTTGTTACAGCCTTACCCGTGGGCTGAGGAATTCCGAGCGAGGAGAGAAGGTTTTCGAAGGAATCGCGGTTTTCTGCTCTGTCGATAGCCTCGCAATCGGTACCGATGATCTTGACGCCGCGCTTCATAAGAGGCTCTGCAAGGTTGATTGCCGTCTGTCCGCCGAGCGAAGCGATAACGCCCTCGGGCTTTTCGAGCTCGATGATGTTCATAACGTCTTCGGGGGTAAGGGGCTCGAAATAGAGCTTATCTGCGGTGGTATAGTCGGTGGAAACGGTTTCGGGGTTATTGTTGACGATGATAGCCTCGTAGCCCGATTTCTTGATAGTGGTTACCGCGTGAACGGTGGAATAGTCGAATTCAACGCCCTGACCGATACGGATAGGACCTGCACCGAGCACGACGATCTTCTTTTTATCGGTAACGATCGAGGTGTTTTCGCCGGTGTAGGAGGAGTAGAAATAAGGGATGTATGCGCCTGTATGGCAGGTATCTACCATACGGTATACGGGGAACATATTGTTTTCCTTGCGGAGCGCGAAAATTTCGAGCTCGGAAACACCCCAGTATTTAGCGATGATCTTATCGCAGAAGCCGAGCTTCTTTGCCTCTGCAAGAACCTCGAGATTGCCTGCGTTTGCCTTGAGCTTTTCTTCCATCTTAACGATATTTGCAAACGCTTCGAGGAAGTAGCGGGTGATCTTTGTGATTTCGTGAATTTCCTCGATAGAGATGCCGCGGCGGAGAAGCTCGCATACCGCGAAGATATTATCGTCCTTGAATTCCTTGATATATTCAAGGATATCCTCGGTGGACATATTGATGAATTTGGGGATCTGATAGTGATCCGCGCCTGTTTCGAGCGAGCGGACAGCCTTTAAGAAGCATTCCTCGAGATTCGAGCCGATGCTCATAATTTCGCCTGTTGCCTTCATCTGTGTGCCGAGGGTGTTGGGCGCGGTAGCGAATTTATCGAACGGGAATCTGGGAAGCTTTGCGATAACGTAATCGAGCGCGGGCTCAAACGCCGCGTTGGTATTCGCGATAGCGATATCCTCGAGTGCCATACCGACTGCGATCTTTGCGGTTACGCGTGCGATAGGATAGCCGCTCGCCTTGGAAGCAAGTGCGCTCGAACGCGAAACGCGGGGGTTGACCTCGATAAGATAGTACTGGCTGGAATGGGGATCGAGCGCGAACTGAACGTTACAGCCGCCTTCGATCTTTAATTCGCGGATGATCTTTATAGCGGAATCGTTGAGCATTTTGAGGTCGTGGTCGGAAAGTGTCATAATCGGAGCGACAACGACGGAGTCGCCTGTATGTACGCCGACGGGATCGACGTTTTCCATACCGCAGATGGTTATAGCGTGGTCGTTCGAGTCGCGCATAACCTCAAATTCGATTTCCTTATAGCCCTTTACGCTCTTTTCAATAAGAACCTGATGAACGGGCGAAAGCTTGAACGCGTTAAGACCGATCTCGACAAGCTCTTCTTCGTTATTCGCAAATCCGCCGCCCGTGCCGCCGAGAGTGAACGCGGGACGGAGAACGACGGGATAGCCGATTGCGTTTGCAGCCTTCTTTGCTTCTTCGATATTATAGGTGATCTCGGAAGGAATGGTGGGCTCGCCGATAGACTGGCAGAGCTCCTTGAAAAGCTCTCTGTCCTCTGCTCTTTCGATAGATTCACTGCTGGTGCCGAGAAGCTCGACGCCGCATTCACGCAGTACGCCCTTCTTTTCGAGCTGCATTGCGAGATTAAGACCTGTCTGACCGCCGATACCGGGAACGATAGCGTCGGGACGCTCGTAGCGAAGAATTTTAGCAATATATTCAAGAGTGAGCGGTTCCATATAGACCTTATCCGCGATAGTGGTATCGGTCATAATGGTAGCGGGGTTGGAGTTGCAAAGTACAACCTCGTAGCCTTCTTCCTTGAGAGCAAGGCAGGCCTGAGTGCCCGCATAGTCAAATTCTGCCGCCTGACCTATTACTATAGGACCCGAGCCGATAATGAGAATTTTTTTGATATCTGTTCTTTTTGCCATTTTACTGCCTCCTGAATATTTATACGTTGTTTTGATTATTTTCGTTTATATATACCGCTTTTCCGTTGCAAACGGTAAGAACACAGCGACCGAAAAGCTTTTCGTTTTCAAACGGCGTCGCCTTGCCCAAGGAAAGAAATTCGTTGGGATCTACCGTGAATTCTGTTTCGGTTTCCCATACGGTGAAATCGTTGTCCATCGGAATCCCGAAACGCTTTCTCGGATTTATGCAAAGCAGATCGACAAGCTTTTCGAGCGTGAGTATTCCGCTTTTCACCAATTTGGTATACAGCACGGTGAACGCGGTTTCAAGACCTACTATGCCGAACGCGCTTTTTTCCAAGCCCTTCGATTTTTCCTCTGCCGAATGGGGAGCGTGGTCGGTAGCGATCATATCTATCGTGCCGTCGAGTATTCCTTCGATAAGGGCTTCCCTATCCTCACGCGAGCGGAGCGGAGGATTCATTTTGAACCTGCCGTGCTCTTGGAGATCGGAATCGTCGAGCACAAGGTAATGCGGTCCGGTTTCGCAGGTTATATCGACGCCGTCCTTCTTTGCCTGCCTTATTATTTCGACGCTTTCCTTTGTCGAGATGTGGCAGACGTGGTAGGCACAGCCGATTTCCTTTACAAGCTCGATATCGCGCGCGATCTGTTCGTATTCGCTTGCCGAGCAGATACCGCGGTGGTTATGCGCTTTTGCGTATTCGCCGTCGTGAATATAGCCGCCCTTGAGCAGTGAGTTTACCTCGCAATGCGCAACGATGATTTTGCCGAGCTCCTTCGCCTTCTGCATTGCAGAGCGCATCATTTCATTGGATTGCACTCCCCTGCCGTCGTCCGAATAGGCTATCGCGTTATCG
>JAGBWF010000097.1 GCA_017629895.1 Clostridia bacterium | reverse complement strand
GGGTGTTTTCCGTATATAAAGCAAAATTCCATAGCCGAAATTGTATCGACTATGGAATCTTTTTTGGTTGCGGGGACAGGACTTGAACCTGCGACCTCCGGGTTATGAGCCCGACGAGCTACCAACTGCTCTACTCCGCGATATTTAAGATGCGTTTGCATCGGTTTGGTAAAATTGGTGCCGGAAACCGGGCTTGAACCGGTACGAGGGGTTAACCTCACTGGATTTTAAGTCCAGGGCGTCTGCCAATTCCGCCACTCCGGCAAGCCGCTCGATTATAATAACACAAATTTACGGCTGTGTCAATACTATTTTTAAAAATCGCGTCCAAAAATTATTTTCATTGACATAAAGGGCTCGCATATTGTATAATTGAATCGAAGAATATTATAAAAGAGGTGCTGTATGAAATCAAAGGTTTATTTCACAAAAAGTCTCGATCCCAAAAAGGTAAAAGAGCTCTACAAGCTTGTCGGAAAAGAGCTCGGCGGCAACGTCGCGATAAAGCTCCACTCGGGCGAAACCGGCAACCAGAACTTTTTGCGTCCTGAATTCTGGGAAGAAATAATCAACCTCGTCGACGGCACCGCCGTTGAATGCAACACCGCCTACGAGGGCACCCGCAACACCACCGAAAAGCACCTGAAAACGCTCGAAGAGCACGGCTGGAGCAGGTATTTCAGGTTCGACCTGCTCGATGCAGAGGGCCCCGATCTTGTGCTCGATATCCCGAACGGCAAGTGCATCAAGAAAAATTACGTCGGCAAAAATCTCGAAAAATACGATTCGCTTCTCGTGCTTTCTCACTTCAAGGGACATCCCATGGGCGGCTACGGCGGAGCGCTCAAGCAGCTCTCTATCGGCATCGCCTCCTCCTTCGGCAAGGCGTATATTCACGGTGCGGGCGAGCCCGAAAAGATATGGACCGCCGACCACGATTCCTTCCTTATCTCGATGGCGGACGCCGCAAAATCGATCGTAGATTATTTCGAAAACGAAATCGTTTATATCAACGTTATGAAAAATATGTCGGTTGACTGCGACTGCTGTGCCGTTGCCGAGGACCCCTGCCTCGCCGATATCGGTATGCTTGCCTCGACCGACCCCGTTGCTATAGACAAGGCGTGCCTCGATCTCGTTTATGCGAGCGAGGATGAGGGCAAGGCGCATCTTATCGAAAGAATCGAATCGCGCAACGGCATCCTCACCGTCAAGGCGGCTGAGGAGCTGGGCATCGGCACCACCGATTACGAATTGATAGAGGTCTTGTGATATGACCGATTACACGAAAGAAATTCTCGAAAAATATCAGGTACGCAAAACGAAAAAGCAAAAGAACCGTTTTATCGGCTATATGCAGAGCGTTTGTAAAGACTTGGGCTATGAAATGAAGCTCGAAAAAGGCCAGCTCGGTGCAAGAAATATCGTTATCGGCGACGTCGACAGCGCGAAGGTTATCTACGGAGCTCACTACGATACTGCGCCCGCACTTCCCTTTCCTAATCTGCTCACCCCCAAAAATATGTCTGTTTATATGCTGTACGTGCTCGCAATAGCGGCAGGTGCGTTCGCGCTGTTTTTCGGTATCGGATTTCTGACGGCATTTTTTCTCCGCTACCTCACCACAGATCGATATACCTTTGTGCTTGCATATAATATTATTCAGCGGGGTATATTTCTCGCGTTGGTGGCTTTAATGCTTTTAGGACCCGCAAACAAGCATACGGTCAACGATAATACGTCGGGCGTGGTTACGCTTGTCGAAATTATGAACGCATTGCCCCCGGAAAAGCGCGCGCAGACCTGCTTCGTCTTTTTCGATCTCGAAGAAATGGGGCTTTTCGGCTCGCAGAGCTTTAATAAAAACCACAAAAACGCCCTAAAAAACAAGCTCGTTTTAAATTTCGACTGCGTTTCCGACGGCAGAAATATGCTTTTTGCCACAAAAAAGAAATCGCGCGTTTTTGCGGAAGCACTTAAAAAGGCGTTTCCGACAAGCGACGCCGTCGATTGCGAAATCGCGGAACGCTTCGTCTTTTACCCCTCCGACAATATAAGCTTCCCGCTCGGTGTCGGCGTAGCCGCTTTTAATAAAACAAAACACGGTATTTTATACGTCGGCAGAATACATACGAAGCGCGACCTCGTTTTCCGAAGCGAAAATATCGAATTTCTCAAAGAAGGCGCGGTCGGGCTGGTCGACTTGATATAACGTAAAACGGAGGTTCACGATGTGGGTATCCTTGGGGATTTTACTTCTCTCGTACGTTTTCGCCCGCGATTTATCAACCTATGACGAGCTTTGTTTATTCAAATCGCATATCGTCCTCAAAAGCAAAACCGCATCGTATCTGCTTGTCGGCCGTTTTTTCGGCAAAAGCAGGCAGGAAGCGCGCAAAAAAGGAAACGATATGAAAATGACACTTGTCGGCGTCGTCTACTATTTCGTTATAGCTATCGCCGCCGCGGTTTCGCTTATCGTTCTTTTCATCGTTCCCGAAGTAAGCTGTGATTATTTTGATTACGGTAAAATGGCTTTTCGCGGAGCCACGTATAACGAAAAAGCCGTTGCCAAAATCGCAATTTTCGTTGTCTCACTCGGCGTCGGACTTTGCACACTGCATAGTCCGACACAGCTTCGCAACCGACCCTATCCAACTAAGTCGGATGCATCACCGATAATTTTCGCATGCCTTTTCTTCCTGGTCGCAGCGTTTAATATTGCCGCGGCAATCGATGCGATGAAACTGCTTTAAATCAAAAGGAATACTAATATGAAAAAACTGTCTTTTATACTCGCTTTTATTCTCGTTTTCGCGCTTCTTGCAGCCTGCGGCGAAAAATCCGAGGTAAGCAACCCCGATGAATCCCGCGTTGATGAATCTGTGGTTGTCGAATCCTCCGTTGCCGAAAGCATTTCCGCCGAATCGAGCAATTCCGAGCCCGCAGAGCCTATCGCGATAAGCGGAACCGTCATCTCGAAGGGCTGTAAATACGAGGTCCCCGGCGGCAAGGGCTACGTTGTCAACGACGATAAATGGCCCGCAAACTATACCGCAGACCTCACCGACGGTATCGCAGTCTCCGAGCTTGTATATAACAGCTCTTGGTTTTCCTTCAATTCCGAGCCCGATATCGACGGCGAGGCAAACCGTATCGACGGTGTCGGCACGGTAATCATCGACCTCGGAGCGATAAAAAGCGTAACCGGTGTCCGCACCAACGTTTATACCGGCAACCTTTCCTCTATCGCACCCGTCGGCAAAGTCGTCGTTTGGGTTTCCGAGGACGGCGAAAGCTACAAAAACCCCGTTTCGCTCAATATTCCCGAGCCCGACAGCATCGGCTGGGCAGAGGGCGGATTCGAGCCTGTCAACGCGCGCTATATCAAGGTTGAATATACCGTCGGCGGCGAGGGACACCATCTGTTCACCAACGAAATCGAAGTATACGGCAATTAACACTCCGAAACAACAAAAAGCGTACTTTCACAAAAATGAAAGCACGCTTTTTCTTTTTCTTTAAAGGCTGTTTTTTAACTTCCCTTATAAGCATCGACGATCTCGTCGAGCCTTGCCTGAGTTTTATCCTTTACCGCCTCGTATGCCGATGCAAAGGTATCGGGCTTCGCCTTGAGCATACCGCAAACGGTATTGAAGATATCGAGATTATATATCTCGGCAAGCTCGCAGGTTCTGCCTGCGAAGATGATATCGAGCATACGCATCGATTCGTCATCGCGGGAAATCTGATACTGAAGCGTCTGCTCGTAGTAAACGGGGTTGAGCTTTTTGTTCGAAACAGCCGAAAGCGCCTCGATAATATAGCCTGCAAGCTCAAGATCCTCGCCAGATACAAAGGTAGGAATTGCAATACAGTTTGTAGACCAACAGCCTATCTGCGAGCTGTAGCTTTCCTGAGATTTATCGTAAAGCGGCGCGGGAAGCACGCCGAAATCGCTTTCCATATCGCGAATAAGGTTAAGGTTCATTATCGCGTCCATAAAGAACAAAAGTCTGTCCGCCTTAAATTCGGGCACGATAACCTCGGCAACCGGAACCTGACTGAGATTGAAATAATCGTTCGCGGAGATAAAGCCGCTTTTGGGGTCCTGAAAATAATCCTGCGCGTCGCCGATAATGTTCAGCGTGCGCTCTTTATAAACCGAAAGCTTGGGGTATCCGCTGCTATCGACCGAGATTATCTTCGCGCCTGCGCTTGTAAGCATATTGTATATCGCGCCGTCCTGACCTGCAATGCCGTTTACGTCCCCGATATCGCATTTATTGTTTTCGTTGGTGTCCTGATAAACCGACTTCGCCATTTCGTACATAACGTCCTGAGTCCAAGCCTTTTCATCGACCATTTCATAAAGCGAGGAATAGCCGTAGCGCTGAGCAAGTGCGTTCGATTCCGCCATTTTCTTATTAAAGGCAACGAAGAAGGTCGCCTCCTTGCTGACGGTACCGATATCACCGATAGCGAAATAGGTCTTTCCGCCGACGGTTACGCCGTCATTGAACTGCTTGCACCACCATTCGCGGTTGAGGTCTATATGAGGCACCTCGTTCAGATCGTAAAGCAGTCCGTCGATAGAAAGCATACCCGCTTCGATCGAGCAGGGCATTGTGAAGATATAATCGGCAGTGTAGCTCATCGCGTCGCTGCGTATTTTTTTATACATATCGCCGCCATAGCGCGACCAGGTGTATACCACCTCTTCGTGAATTTCCACCCCGAGCCGCTGCTCTACAAGGCGGGTACATTCAGCCGCTGTCGAAATAACCGAGCTTGCCGTTTCGGCGGTATACATATCGTTATCGTTCGGCTGAATATGAAACGAGGTCGGCGACTGTGCCGTCGCGGTGGTGAGAACGTTCACTGCCCTGCCGCCGTAATCGAGATCATCGGGAAGATCGAGCCCATAGAAGCTCTTGTCCTCGGAAACGGTCTCGGAAGCGTGCTGCGATTGCTCGGATTCATCCTTACAACCGACTGTAAAAAGGCAAAGAAGCGAAATAACAAACGCTAAAATCAACGAAAAAACGCGTTTAAGCATTGTACCTCTCCTAATAATTAAGCATTAATCTGTTCTTGCGAAGAACGTTTATGATCGGCGGTATCAGAACGAGCTGCAGAATAATACCGGGAATGCTCTGAAGC
>JAGBWF010000096.1 GCA_017629895.1 Clostridia bacterium | reverse complement strand
TTCGGAAATAATACCCTCGTGGATATCCGCGCCGATAAAATCCTCGGGCAGAACGAACTCGGGCTCGCTTCCGTCGATAAGCCTGAATTCGCGCACGGTCATTTTTTTGTTCGGGGAGCCCGAAGCATAGATCTGAATGCTCTTTATCGTAGCATAGCCCTCGGAATCGATACAGCCGCTCGGAAGCTCGACCTTTGAAAGATCAATACTGCCGTTAAGCGTGTCGCCCATACCTTTTACGTCGCCGCTTCCCGAAGAAACCGTCGCGCCCTCGAAATAGCTGTTGAGCTTAACGTATCCGCCGCTTGTAAAGTGAATAACGACGCTCGTTTGCGAGCTCTTTTCCATATCGAAATCATAAATGATACTGCTCGATTCGGGCTTGAACTTGATCGGTTCCTTTGGTGTGTAGCGCGCATCGGGCCATAAATCGTCGGTGTTCGAAAGGATGATCGCGCCTTCGGCTTCCTCGAAAATAAAGGTCTGACTGCTCAAAATCCAATCGCTCTTCGATTTCGAAACAATGCTTTCACCGCGGTAAACGAGTCCGCTTTCGGGCTTGTATCCCGCTAGAACTGCCTGAATACCTTCGATAAACAGAGATTTAAGCGTGCTTTTGAACCTGTCCGATGCCGAATCGGCGTTTATCGCAAGAACAAATCCGTTTTCGGCGATTTTTATATCCTTTTCGCTTTCAAGCTCGGCGCTTACCGCCGTTGCGATATATCTGTCGCCGCTTTCCGAAGGAGTAAACGATATAAGCGCGCTTCCTTTTCCGTCAAAGCCGCCCTGCTTGGTGCTTTCGCCGTAGCTTTTATCGAAAATCACCCATTCGTCGCTTGCGGGTGCGCGGTTATAGCCGTCTATCGAAAGACCGCCCGCGTAACCGCGGATATAAAGATTGATTTGCGTTCCCGCTTTGGTGGGTGCAAGCCCTTCGGTACGGCTGAATACGATACCGTCGCCCTGCTTGATTTTGGATATATCAAGCTTGTTGCCCGCGGTATCGGTAGCGTCCTTCGCAAGAACGATAACCCTGCCGTTTTGCGGTACGGGAACCGTTTTTTCGCCGCTGTCGTAAATTCCGAGCACCGTGTAACCGATTCTGTCCTCAAAATCGGCGGTGATGTAATAAACGCCGTCCTTGGCTTTAAGCGCATCTCTCGCATCGGGGGAGTAGTAAAAATCATAAGCTCCGGCGTTGTTGTAGCCTTCGCTGTCTTCGTAGGTGTTTACGTAATTAAGGTCTATCGTCGTGCTTCCGATCGTAACGGTCGGCTTGCTTACCGTTTTGCCCGTACCGTTGCCCTTTGCGCTCGGCTTCGAAAAATCAAAGGGGATAGCAAATTCATCGCGGTAACCGAATTCGTCGGCATCGTCGCCGCGGCTTTCAAAGAAGTTAAAGGTTTTAAGATAAGGGGAATAGGTGCGCTGGAAAATAACGCCGCTATCTATATCGAATTCGAGAAAGCGCATAAAGCCGTTGCCGCCGTTGGGGGTGTTCTGGTAGTTCGCCATAAGCTGATAAACGGTGCGGTCTTCCTTGCCGTCGCCGTCATCGTCGATAAATTCAACAAGCCTTGCGGAATTGTAATTGTGGCCGCAAAGCACGGCGCGCACGTTCGGGTTTTTGAGCACGACGCGTTCGAATATCATATTACCGACAGCGGTTTTGGTTCCGTCTGCGTTAAGATATTCGTGGAACATCAAAAATGCTATTTTATCGCTGTGCTCAGAAAGAACCGAATTCATCCATTCGTAATCGGCTTCGCTGTGGGTGCCGTAGCCGAGATACAGGAAAATAAAATCAACGCCGTTTTCGCTCAAAAGGTCGTAATGCCCTCTGTTGCCGTCATAGGCTTCGCCGAAGGTTTTGTTGTCTTCGAAGCGATGAGTGCCGAAATATTCCTTGAATTCGGTGTAATTGCTTCCGTCAATATCGTGGTTTCCCGCGAGAACGCCGTATTCAAGCCCCGCATCGTCCCACTTTTTGTATTGCTTATCGATAAAATCCCACTGCTCGCGGTTGTGGGGCAGGTCGACAAAATCGCCGGTATGAATAATATAGCTTATATTCATACGCTCGTAATTTTCGACAACCCAATCGTTCTGGTCGATAAGAATGTTCTGGTACTTAAAGGAATACCACTGTGGGTCGGAGGTCCAGAGTATTGTGAAATCGCTCTCTTCAATCGGGGAAATTTCTTCGCCGTGTACCGCAAGGGGAATAGCGGTTACAAGTAAAAGAATAACGGTAAGGGCACACAGAAGTCTTTTGAAGGCGTGCATTTTTACGCTCCTTATCTTTCCGAAAGCGGAATATAATTTCTGTCGTCCTTTACGCTTATATAAGCAGGACGGATGATCTTGCCTGCGTTTTGGATTTCTTCTATACGGTGCGCGCTCCAGCCGGCAATACGCGAAACCGCAAAAATAGGTGTATAAAGCTCGTTGGGAAGGTTGAGCATTTTGTAAATAAGACCCGAATAGAAGTCTACGTTCGCGCTTACGCC
>JAGBWF010000095.1 GCA_017629895.1 Clostridia bacterium | reverse complement strand
CGACGCTTGCACAAAGAACGATTTTGCTTCTTTTTACAAGCAGATCCGCCCGATGTTCGAAAATATAGACGATTATTCGCTTGAGCTTATTTCCTATAACACAAAAACCAACGTTCAAGCAGGTGAAACGGTTACTACTGTCGAGGTCGAATACCTTTTAAAATCGGATGATTTCGAATGTATAGTTAAATCCGCAACACTTACCGGATATAAAAAGCTTGCGGGCATTAATTTTAACGCTGTTGAAAACACCGACTATTACTGTAACGGTACACTCGGCAATATGTCGGGGGCGTCGATTTGGCAGTGGCTCGTTCTTTTGTTAAATATTCCCGTAATTGTATTTACCGTTTTTGCTATTTATGATTGCGCACGCAAGAATATAAAAAAGAAGGCTGTATGGCTTATAATTATTATTCTCGTAAACGTTTTGCTGAGCTGGACCTTTGCAAGAAACGGCTTCAATTTCAATTTAAACCTCGGTCTCTTTAATTACTCCTCGTATATTATATACGGAAGCGGCAAGACTGTTCTCGGATTAGTATTACCGATAGGTCCGATAATCTATTTTGTCAAGCGTAAAGCTCTCGTAGCGGCGGCTTCGGTGAACACCCCTCAGGAGCAATACAACCCCATGTTTTCCGAGGCTACAACTGAGGAAGCAAACGAACAAACCGAAACGACAGAAATTTACTGCAAAAACTGCGGTACAAAATTAGATAGCAACGCGAAATTCTGCTTCAAATGCGGAGAGAAAATAGGCGAATAAAAAATATCACCCTTTCTCAAAAGGAAAGGGTGATTTAATTATTTGTAATACGCGACCGCAAGATCGACGACAAGTCCGTAGCTTCTTGTGCCCGCCTGCTGTCCCTGCGATTGAAGAAATACATCGTTTACGCCGCCTGCAATATCGCTTGCGGTGCTGTCGCGGTATTTATCGAAGAACGCCGAATAGGAAACGAACTCGTTGTAAATTTCGCGCTGAAGCTTGTTTTGCAAAAAGCTTTTGTATAGCTCAGAATCAGCTTTGGATAGTGCGGAATCGAGATAATTGATCATATTTGCATATCCGCTGTAACGAATATAATCGTCATTAGAGTCGATGCAAACAAGGAAAGCAACGAAATTAGCCTCGTCCTCGCGCGCAATTCCGCGCTGATGCGCCATTTCGTGCGCCATTGTAAAGGGAATAAGAAAATCAGGGTAATTCGTGTTTATATTCGATTCGCCTGTCATAAAGGTATAAACACCCGATATATGCGTATAAGTCATAGGCTCGGAAAGCGCAATGGCTTTTGGGTTCGAATCGAAATGCGAAATATAATCAGCACCTGCCGCGTAACGCTCAAAGGCGTCGTTCATCTTATCGACAAGCTCGTTGTAGCTGTAAGGCATCACGGATGCGCCCGAAGCGTCGAAATCGATATTGGCAATAATACCGTCGGCTTCGGCGGAAACCTTCTCTGCGGTCGAATAAAGCTCCTCTGCCGAGACTGCGGCGCGCTCGATGCCGAGATTATCCGATAGCTTCCTTCTGCTGTATGCGGGTCCGAATGCCGCGAAAAACAGGGTTGCGATAACAAGAATCACGGAAACAAGCGGACGAATCCATCGGTAAAAGTTTTTGTCGCTTTCGTCGCGCTTTGTCGAAACCGATGAGGCTATTATATATGCAAGCGCGAGAATCGGAATGGATATAAGCATACATTCGGCAAGCGAAAAGGGAAACCATCCGGTCAGCTTTGCAAGAACGAAGCGTATAGCCTGCGCGGGATATTTGGTCCAGAATTCCGCAAACGATGAAAGAAAACGCGAAACAAGATATATTAAAACCGAAAAGGCGAATGACCAAAGTAGTATTTTAAAGGGCAAATTAAAAAGACCGCCCTCTTTCATGCGCTTTATAGGGTTTCTTGTGCGTTTTTTTGCTTCGGGCGCAGAGTTTGTTTCTGCGCCCGAAGAGTCGATTATTTCATTATTTGTTTGGATTATCTCTTTATCTCGTAGCTCCATCCAAATTCATCTTTCTTGTTACCGAACTGAATTCCGGTGATTTCGTCATAAAGCATCTGCGAAATTTCGCCGATTTCATTGTTGTTGATAATAAGCTTTTTGCCATTCCAGTCGAGCAAGCCGACGGGGGAGATAACAGCCGCGGTACCGGTACCGAACATTTCCTTCAATTCGCCCTTCTGACCTGCTTCGTATACCTCGTCAATCGAGATTCTGCGTTCCTCAACGTTATAGCCCTTAGCCTTAAGATAGTTGATGACCGAATCTCTGGTTACACCGGGAAGAATGTTGCCCTCGAGCTTGGGGGTAACGATCTTATCGCCGATAACGAAGAATACGTTCATCGCGCCAACCTCGTCGATATATCTGTGCTCGATACCGTCAAGCCAGAGAACCTGAGCATAGCCCATCTTTTCTGCCTTTTCCTGACCCTTGAGCGAAGCTGCATAGTTACCGCCGACCTTTGCAAAGCCGGTGCCGCCCTTTACAGCGCGAACGTATTCGTCCTCAACGCAGATCTTAACGGGAGCAAGACCGCTTGCGTAGTAAGCGCCAACGGGGGAGAGGATAATCATAAACTTATAGGTGTGCGAGGGATGTACGCCGAGGAAGGGGTCGGTTGCGATGATGAAGGGACGGATATAAAGCGAGGTGCCCTCCTGAGTGGGAATCCAGTCGGAATCAACGAGAACAAGCTCCTCGATAGCCTGAAGAACGTCTTCGGTGTTGACCTCGGGAATGCACATTCTGCGGTTGGTGTTGTTCATTCTTTCAATATTCTTCTCGGGACGGAACAAAAGTATTCTTCCGTCTTTTGCACGGTATGCCTTCATACCTTCGAACATTTCCTGTCCGTAGTGGAAAACCATCGATGCGGGCGAAAGCGAGATATCGCCATAAGGTACGATTCTTGCGTCGTGCCAGCCCTTTTCGGTGGAGTAGTCCATAATAAACATATGGTCGGTAAATATCTTGCCGAAACCAAGTGCGCCTTCGGGCTTTGCCTTGGGTGCGGTAGTAAGTGTCTTAGTGATCTGCATAATTGCTTTTCCTTTCATTTTTAACCTATTTTTCATTATACAACCGATGTCTATATTTTTCAATAGCTTTTAACAAAATTAATACCCCTTGACAAATAGTTTTTTATGTTGTATAATGTTCACATAATTGGCTATATATGGGCGTTGCCCGTAAATTGCCGAAAATTGTAATAGCAAGTATTATAAAAGAAAGAGATGCGGTTTCCGCATCGGAGGTAAAGTCTCTTGGTGGATGTTTCCAAAACGCAGCACTTCCTCAAAAAATACCGTTTGGCTATCGTTTCTGCTTTGGTGTTTGCCCTTGCTTTGTTCGCGGTGATCTCCTTTACGGGTAATGAGCCTGCCGAAACGGTCATAGAAAGCTATTCATCGATTGCGGCTGCTCCCGAATCGCTCGCCCCTGAAACACTCGTTTCCGAAAACGGCGATATTCAGGGCTACGGTCTTTATGTCGACGGCGATTTCCTTGCTGCCGTCGGCAATAAGGAAATTGCAGACAGTGCGTTGGAGCTTGTTCTCGAAGCGCGTGTTGCCGCTTTGCAAATCGATCCCTCGGCTGAAAACAGCTTCAACAATAATATCGAGCTTGTCTCGGGTGATTATTCGCCCGAAGCATTTGTCGAATCGGCAGAGCTTCTTGCAATGCTCGGAAAGAACGGCAATACCGTTTCTTCCTATATCAGCGATTATAACGGAAAGCTTCTTTCCACAAAGCTTTCGGTTCGTTCGGTTACTACTCACAAAGAAACCGTAACGCTCGAATATACCACCAAAACGGTTTATACCGATTCGCTTCGCGACGGTGTTAAAAAGGTTGTTTCGAAGGGCTATAACGGCGAGGGCGAGGAAACCTATCAGCTTATCTCGCTCGACGGTGTTTTCAGCGAAAAGGCAACTCTCGATGTTGAGGTAACAGTTGCTCCCTCCCACGAGGTCGTGCGTGTCGGTACCTCATCTAACGGTAAAGACGTTGCTTCTCTTGCGAAGTTTGAAAAGCCTTATGATGGTATAATCACTTCCTACGTCGGTCCCAGATGGGGCAGAACCCATAACGGTCTCGATATCGTTGCAGACGGCAGAGGCTGTAAGGGCGATCCCGTTTATGCAGCGGCAGACGGCGTGGTTGTCCGTGCTGATTGGTACGGCGGATACGGCAACTGTGTAATTATCGATCACGGCGACGGTATTCAGACTCTTTACGCTCACTTCTCGAAGATTACGGTTAAAGAAGGCGACGTTGTTAAGGTTGGCGATGAGGTTGGTAAGATCGGCTCGACCGGTAATTCCACCGGACCTCACCTTCACTTCGAGGTTCACGTTGACGGCGAAATTGTAAATCCCCTTATCTTTGTTGATTACGAATAATCGATAAATTAAAAGCACCCGAATCTTCGGGTGCTTTCTTTTTGTATATTTGTTATGCGATAGGTGCGTTAAAGTCGCCTGCGAGAAGAAGTGCGACGAGAATAACAATCTGTATC
This sequence comes from Clostridia bacterium, assembly GCA_017629895.1. Lineage (GTDB taxonomy): Bacteria > Bacillota > Clostridia > Oscillospirales > CAG-382 > Coliplasma. Next base: position 10,707 of record JAGBWF010000095.1, on the reverse strand, counting down.
ACAAGGAATACAGCCGCCTGCTTTGTATCGGGCTTCTTGATTTTAATATTAAGAACGAAGCCAACAGCGAGCGCCGCAAGTGCGATTCTGAAGATCCAAACGGTTACGTTTGCGGGAATAAAAGCTGTGACAAGGAAGAGAATAGTGATAACAACGGTAGAGATGGGAATAGGCACACCGCGGAAGCTCTTCATCATCTTTCCGGGATGCTCGTTCGAAAGGGTGTTGAAATAAGCAAGCCTCGTTGCTCCGCAAACGATAAACAAGCCGTAAATAAGTACGTCTAACCAACCCTTGAAGCCAAACGAGAATGCAATAAAGCAGGGCGCAACACCAAAGCTTATAACGTCGCAAAGGCTATCGAGCTGAACTCCGTAAAACTTCTCGGAGGGGGTGCGGTTGGGCTTTGCTCTTGCTATCTTTCCGTCGAAGGTGTCGCACAGACAGGAGAGAAAGAGCATATAAAGCGCGAATTTAAAGTTTCCGTTTGCCGCCAGAAAACAAGCGGTAACGGCAGAAATCAAACCGAACAGCGTAACCGTGTTCGCGATAGAAAAGAATCCGATAAACATATAATCCTCCAAAAATCACTTATACCTGTCGATGCCTTTAAGCTCGTCGTATAATTTAATGTAACTGTCGTGTCTCGATTTTGAGATATCGCCTCTTTTTACTGCTTCGGCAATTCCGCACTCGGTTTCCTTGGTGTGAGTGCAGTCGGCGTATCTACATTCGTGCTCGTACTGTGCGAATTCGGGGAAGAGATTGTGAAGCTCCTTATGACCGATAGCGCAGTAAAGCTCGGTATTAACCGCGGTAAATCCCGGGGTGTCGGCAAGATACGTGCCGTTTTGCATCGGGAAAAGCTCGGTTGTGCGCGTGGTGTTCTTGCCGCGTGCTATTTTTTCGGAAAGCTCTCCGGTTTCTAACATAAGCTCGGGATAAAGCGAATTCAAAAGCGTCGATTTTCCGACACCCGAAGCACCGCACAGCACGCATATCTTGTTCTTTAAAAGCTCGCGTGCTTCGTCGATGCCTATACCGCTTTCAGAGCTTGTTACAATCGTTCTGAACGGGGTTTTTCGATAAACCTCGAGTATTTCCGCGCTGTCAGTGAGGTCGCTTTTAGAAATGATGACCGCACATTCTATACCGTTCTTTTCGGCGATAACCGTCAAAAGATCGATATTATATAGATAGGGTGCGGGATCCTTTGTAGCAACGACCATAGCCAATAGGTCGATATTTGCAACGGGCGGACGGATGAGTGAGTTTTTGCGCTCGCACATTCCGACAATAAATCCGTTTCCGTCGCCGTTATCACGGAAAATAACTCTGTCTCCGGCGAGAATTTTGCCGTCGTTCTTGCGTACTCTCGTACCCGAACGGCAAATATAAACTCCTCCGTCGGCTTCAACCGTGTATCTGCCGTTTTTTCCCGAAAGGACAAGTCCTTCCTTTTCTGTTATGCCCAAGGATCAACCTCCGAGTTGTTGAAAGGGTCCTCGGATACCTCGGGTTCCTGCGAGCCGCCTCCGTATTGAACAACGATAACGTCTATTTCAAAAACATCGGGTCCGACGGTGTCCGATTCCTCGATGCCCTGGAATACAACCGTGCTGTATCCGTCGTATTCGGTCGTTGTCTGACAACCCAATCGCAGAAGCGAATCGGTGAACATAAACATATTGTCGTGGAATTCCTGAGCCGCCATCTTAATATATTCGCGGTCAGCTTCTGTTGCGTTATAATAAATGAAATTGAGCGCGATCGTTCTGTCAGGGAAGGTAGCTGTGAAGAGTGCGTTGGCTTCATCGGGCGTAAGACCGCGGATATCGGGCATACCCTGAGGCGCTACGTTAACGTATACGATAACCTCTGTGCCGACAGGGCTGACGGTACCTGCGGGTATACTCTGACCTGCGACAAGATTATCTGCACCGGGGCTTTCGATATATTCGAATACTACGGTATATTTCGCATAGTCCTGTGCGTACTTTTTCGCCTCTGCCTCTGTCATTCCCGCAAGGTCGGGCATCTTACCGGTGTTCTTGATTTCACCTCTTTTGTAAATGAATACCGTTACCTTGTCGCCGACCTTCATTTCGGTATCTCGCGCGGGCTCGGTCGAAATAACCTGACCGTCTCTGAGATAGGGGTTGTCGGATTCGTTGGTTTCGATAAATTCGTATTTGAGCTGAAGTTTTTTAAGAATTGTTTCGGCGTTGGTTCTGGGGAATCCGATAATGTTGGGAGCTATAACCTTTTGCGATCTGTTAACGGTAATCGAGCTAAAATGAAGCTTGCCGTCGCTGTCGAGCTTGCTTATATGACCTGCAGAGGGCTCGGTGGAAATAATAAGATTGTTTTCCATATCGGCGCGGTCTTCATAAATTATCTCGTCGATAACGAAAATCGCACCGTATTTGCCGGTTCGCAGATTGTTTTTAAGCTCGTCGCTGTATATTTTGTTTACAATATCGGGATATTCTGCCTCTACGTCGTCATCCGTGCTTGTGAAGGAGGTAAGCGCATCGCGGAGGATGAATATACCGAGCATAAGCGCTACAACGAAGAACGCAATGGCAACGCCCGAAATTATAGGGAACATCGATCGGCTCGATTTGCGCTTTTTCTTCTTCGGCTGCTTGCCCGCACCGTTCGGCTTGGCGCCCGCAGGGGATTTCTTAACGGGCTTTTTCTTTGTGCCGAGAGTTTCTGCCATTTCATCGTCCTCATAGGGCTCGATCTCGGAGGTCGAGATCATATCGATCGAAACGACGCTGCTTTTGCCGGCGGACTCGTCAGCCGCGGCGGGAGTCATTGCAAATATTACGTCGGGATAACGGAGAACCCATTCGATAGCCTTTGCCATCGTATGTGCCGACTGGAATCTTTCGGCAGGGGATTTCTCCATCGACTTCAAGATTATCTGAGATACGCCGACAGGGATGTCGAGAACGATATCACGCGGGTGAACGGGATCGTCGTTTACCTGCATCATGGCGATTTCCATCGGAGAGTCAGCGGTGAAGGGAAGCACACCCGTAACCGCCTCGTAGAACATAATGCCGACAGAATAAAGGTCGGAATAATAATCGGTCTGCTTGCCGCAAGCCTGCTCTGGCGAGATGTAATAAACCGTGCCGACAGCCTTTTCGTCGATACGCTCGGAAACCGAATTCGGAAGCTTTGCGATACCGAAGTCGGTTACCTTTATATCGCCGTTCTTTGTGAGAATTACGTTTTGAGGCTTGATATCGCGGTGAATTATACCCTTGCTATGCGCGTGCTCGAGTGCGCGGAGTATCTGCAAAATGTAAATGCAGGCCTCCTTCCAGCCGATAGCGCCCTTGTTATCGAGATACTCGCGGAGGGTGATACCGTCGAGAAACTCCATAACGATGTATTTGATATCGGGATATATTGCGACGTCGTAAACGCTTACTATATTCTTGTTGGAAAGCATAGCTACAGCCTTCGATTCATCGATAAAGCGTGCCTCTGCCTGCTCGTTGCCGTTATATTCGTCGTTGAGAATCTTTATGGCAACGATACGGTTCATCACAAGATCCTGCGCTTTAAGAACACAGGCCATACCGCCCATTCCGACAAGCTCAAGTATTTTGTAACGTCCGTCCAGAACCTTTCCAACAAAAGCTTCGTATTTGTTCATGGTCGTTTTCCTTTCAAACAAAAGTTGTTTCGGTTTGAGTTTACATGTATATCAATCGGTTTTATTCACCGCCGAAAAGGACGGCAGTGATATTATCAAGTCCGCCTCCGACGTTTGCTTCGTCTATAAGCCGCTCTACGCGCGCCTTATACGAAGGCTTTTTCGTCGAATAAGCACCCGAAATGATTTCACCTATTCTTTCATCGGTAACGTGATTGGTGAGTCCGTCAGAGCAGAGAAGTATTCGCTCGTATCTGTCGATCCTGTAATAATCGCCCTCGATGTGCTCGTTTACTCCCAGTGCACGAAGAATAATATTTTTGTAGGGGTGATTTTCGGCTTCCTGCTATGTGATCTCACCTTTGTCGAGCAGATATTGAACAAAGGAGTGGTCCTTCGATATCTGCTGCGTAGTGCCGTCGTATTGACGGTATATCCTGCTGTCGCCGACGTTTAAAGCGAATGTGCCGCAAAGGCATACAAGTGCGACAACAAGCGTTGTTCCCATACCCTCGAGCTCGCTGTCGGTGAGTGATTTGTTATAAACCGCCGTGTTTGCGTTGTTTAGCGCTGTGCGCAAAAGCGCCTTTATCTCGGCTTCGTTGAAATCGTCTGCGTTTCTTTCCGAAAATGCCGATTTTACGGTTGATGCAAAGGTTTTTACCGCAAGTCCGCTGGCGACGTTGCCGCCCTTAGCACCGCCCATGCCGTCGCAAACTATCGCGCAGAAATAATTGTTCTTCGAGAAAACGGCATAGCTGTCCTGGTTGTTCAGACGCTTTATACCGATATCCGTCTTTCCGCAATATTTCATAGCCGTTCCTCCTTTTAATTATTTCTCTGCGTCCGCTTGCCTGAGCTGACCGCAGGATGCGTTTATATCCGCTCCGAGCTTTCGTCTTACCGTTACACTGATTTTATATGCTTCAACGGTTTCAACAAATGTCTTGATTGCGTTCTTTTCGCTCTTTTTAAAATCTCTTTCCTTTATCGGATTAACAGGAATGAGATTAACGTGGCAGAGCATACCCGAAAGCAGACGTCCGAGCTCGTTTGCGTTGTCTCTCGAATCGTTCACCCCTGCGATAAGCGCGTACTCGAAGGAAATTCTCCGTCCGGTCTTATCCGTGTAGCGTTTGCAGGCGGCAATGAGCTGCTCAATGCTCCATTTGTTTGCAATCGGCATCGTTTTTCTGCGTATTTCATCGTTCGGTGCGTGCAAGGAAACCGAAAGCGTTATCTGCAGATTTTCATCTGCAAGCCTATCGATTTTATCAACAAGACCGCAAGTGGAAAGAGATATATGTCGAAGCCCCACGTTCAAGCCGCTTTCGTGATTGATAAGCTTTAAAAATTTAATAACGTTATCGTAATTGTCAAGCGGTTCGCCCATACCCATAAGCACGACGTTCGAAACACGCTCTCCGAGATCACGTTCGCATTCCATAATCTGCAAAAGCATTTCCGAGGGGTAAAGCGAGCGTACAAGTCCTGCCTTTGTGCTGGCGCAAAAAGCACAGCCCATTCGGCATCCGACCTGAGTCGAAATGCACATGGTGTTGCCGTGGTGGTAGCGCATAAAAACGCTTTCTACCGTTTCGCCGTCGTGTAGCTTATAAAGATATTTAACCGTGCCGTCGATAGCGGAAACGAGCTTGCGCTTTACGGTTGCGCGCGGAATAAAGGCGTTTTCCGCAAGCGATTCTCTGAATCCCTTCGGGAGCTGAGAAAATTCGCCGATGTCGCGTATTCCTTTATACAGTCCTTCGAAAATCTGCTTCCCTCTGTATTTTTGCTGTCCGAGCGATACGCAAAGCTCGCCCAGCTCTTCGGGAAACATCGAAAGCAAATCGGATTTCATTATTTAAAACTCCCGTTTTATCTTTGCCATATAAAATCCCTCTCGTTCACTGCCGCAGGGCAGGCAGGTTTCCTCGTAAATCAGAGAATACCCCTTATTTGAAGCGAAAAATTCCTTGATGACAAATTCGTTTTCAAGCTTGTTTATCGAGCAGGTGGAATAAACCATAATGCCGCCTGCCTTAAGATATTTTGCCGCATTAGAGAGGATTGCTCTTTGGGTGGGGTAGAGACCCTCGAAATCCTGCGGTGATTTATATTTGATTTCGGGCTTGCTGCCCATAACGCCGGTACCGCTGCAGGGTACGTCGCAAATAACTCTGTCGGCAATGCCTATCAGCTCGGGTCTTTCCTGCCTTGCATCGTGCGCTTCGGTAGTGATAATATCAATGCCGAGCCTTTTTGCGCTCTTTTCGATGAGCGGAAGCTTGTTTTTATGTAGATCGAAGGAATAGATCCTTCCTTTGTTTTTCATATCTATTGCCGCACCGAGCGTTTTTCCGCCGGGGCAGGCACAAACGTCGATAACCGTGTGTCCGCTTTCCGCACCGAGCAATGCAACCGCCTTTTGTGATGCGAGCCCTTGCACGAAAAACCTTCCGCTTTCGATAAGCTTCAGTGCTTTTTTCGCATTTTCGCAAACAATGGCAGTGTCGGATATTGCTGTGCCGTCGATTTCATTTGCAATCTCCTCGGAGGTTGCGAGCATAGTGTTAACACGCAACGCGGTGTTGCTTTTGCCGAAAAAGGCATTGAATATCTCTTCGGTTTTGTCGCCGTACTGGCTGTTCAGAAGAGAATAAAGCTCCTTGCTTGCAGAAAAACGGATATATGGCTCGGAGCTGCCTATTTCTTTGTATATTGCGTCCTTATCTCTGCAAATTCCTCTCAGAACCGCATTGACAAATCCGGCGGTGCTTTTATCGAAAAGCAGCTTCGCGATATTAACGCTTTCGTCGCAGGCGGCGCTGTCGGGAACTCTGTCCATATACAAAATCTGATAAAGCCCCGTCATTAAAAGAGCTTTTAGGTTATTTTTCGTATCGGATTTGATTCTGGATGAAAGTACGAATTCAAGCGTAATCTTCCTTTCGAGAGTGCCTATTGCAATAGCCTCGGCGAACGCTCTGTCGATATCCGACAATTTAGAAAAATCGGATATAAGGTTGGAAAAGGCTCCGTCGTTGATGCGTAAAAATGCTTTATAAGCGGCGATTCTTGCGTTATCTGTCATTTACTTTCGTTCCGATTTCGATTTTGTGTCCGCGGAGATAGCTTTCGGCATCGCAAACGCCCTTGCCCTCGGGGCAAAGCTCGGTAATAATCACACTGCCCTCGTTGCAGGCGATTTCAATACCGCCCTTGCTTGTCGAAATAACGGTGCCCGCCTCTCCGAAGCCGTCGCCGAGCTTGGCGTTTCTCACCTTTATGCGCTTACCGTTCAAAAAGAAGAAGGAAGCAGGGAAGGGAGAAAGTCCGCGAATACGGTTGCGTACCTGTAGATTGCTTTCTTCAAAGGTAAGGTATGCGTCTTCGTTGCCGATCTTTGCGGCGTGGGTTGCTTTATCGTGATCCTGAGGAATGCTCGGGATTTTGTCCTGCTCGGCAAGCAACAAAAATTCCTTTATCGCTTCCTTGCCTGCCATTGCGAGCGCGTCGTGATAATCGCCCGCGCACCACTCGTCTTGTATTTCTACTTCCTTGATAACGGCTATATCGCCGGTATCGATCCCCTCTGCCATGTGCTGTACGGTAACTCCGCCGAGCGTATCACCGTTCATAATAGCACGGTTGATAGGAGCGGCGCCGCGCCATTGGGGAAGAATGGAGGCGTGAAGATTGAAGCAGCCGATCTTGGGAAGATCAAGAATGGTCTTTGAAAGTATTCTGCCGTATGCGGTAACTATAAAAAGGTCCGCGTCGATGCTTCTCAGCTTTTCAATAACACTTTCGTCCTTAAGACTTTCGGGGGTAATGACCTCTGTGCCGTGTTCAAGCGCATGGCTCTTAACGGGCGATGGGGTGAGCACGTATCCGCGCCCCTTCGGTCTGTCGGGTTGAGAAACGACAAGCGCAATCTCGTGTCCCGATTCATATAAAGCCTCGAGAGAATACACCGCAAAATCGGGTGTGCCCATAAAAACTATTTTCATTCTGCGTCCTCGATATCGTCGGGATCGTACATTTCGATCGCCCTGTCAATATAAAGCGTGCCGTCGAGATGGTCGAGCTCGTGGCAGAAGCATCTCGCCATAAGACCGTCGCCTTCCGCCTCGTAAACGTTACCGTTTCTGTCGGTTGCTCTGACCTTTACCCAGGCAGGACGCTTAACAAGACCGTATTTGTCGGGTACCGAAAGACAAGCCTCGATCTCCTCCTGCTTGCCCTTGGTGGCTATAATTTCGGGGTTGATCATTTCGTATTTCTTGTCGCCTATCTCGACGATAACGATTCTGCGCAAAACGCCGACCTGCGGAGCGGCAAGACCGACACCCTGAGCCTTTTCAAGCGTTTCGTGCATATCGTCGAGAAGCTGTAATATTCTCGGAGTAATTTCTTCAACAGGTCTGCATTTTTTTCTGAGAGCATCGTCGCCCTCTTTTAAAATATTCAAAATAGCCATAAAAAACTCCTATACTATCGGTGGATTGACGTCAAGCTCGATCTTGACCGTTTTCGGTGTAGTTGCAAGCCCCTCGATAAGCACTTTGGAGAGGAACTCGCGCGTTCTTGCGCAATCCTTGTATTTGACAATTATTCTTTGGCGGAATTTTCCCATAACCTTATAAATTCCGCTTCTGAAGGGACCGAATTTTATAAGTTTGATATCCATAAAGCCCTTGAGATGTATTTCATCGATAACGGCGGAAAAACGGTTTGCAAAGGTTTCGCAATCGTATTCCGACGTCGAAGAAACAGAGAAAACCGAAATCGAGCAAAACGGTGGGAACACCACGGCCTTTCGAAGCGCAATTTCGCTTTCGTAGAAGCTCTCGTAATCCTGCGTTGCGGCGAGCTTAAGTATTTCGTTTTCGGGGTTGTAGGTCTGCAAAATCGCTTTTCCACGTTTGCCTGCACGCCCCGCTCTGCCGACAAGCTGTGTTACAAGAGAGAAGGTTCGCTCGCTGGCACGGAAATCGTCCATATAAAGCGAGCTGTCTACCGAAATTGTGCCTGCGAGCTTAACGGAAGGAAAATCAAGTCCCTTCGATATCATTTGTGTGCCTATAAGCACGTCGCTCTGTCCGCTTGCAAATTCGTCGATAAGCTTATCGTGAGAGAATTTACCGCCCGTCGTGTCCGAGTCCATACGGGTGATTTTCATATCCGTAAAATCGTTTTCAAGCTCCTCGTGAAGCTTCTGCGTGCCGTAGCCTGAAAAGCTGATGCGCTCTTTCCCGCAAAACTCGCAGATCTCGGGAATCGATGCGGTATAACCGCAATAATGGCAGTGCATCCGCTTTATTCCGCGGAAGCTGCCCTCGTAAACGTGGTGGGTAAGCGAAACCGAACAGTTGGGGCAGGTAAATACGTAACCGCAATGCCTGCACGAAATATGTGAATTGTATCCTCTTCGGTTAACGAACAGCAGCGATTGACCGCCTTCGGCTTTAACGCTCTTCAATTCGGAAGCAAGCCTTTTGCCTATGAGCTTGTCGCTGAAAAGCGAGGGATCGTCGCGCATATCTTCGATAATAACCTCGGGCAGCTCAGATTGACTGAATCTGCTTTTTAGGGTGAAGAGAGAATATACCCCCTGCTTTGCCTTGTAATAGCTTTCTATCGAAGGGGTTGCCGAGGCAAGAAGCATAAGCCCTTTTGATTCGGTGCAACGGAATCGTGCAATATCGATCGCACTGTATCTCGGTTGCATTTCGCTTTTATAGGTGTGCGCCTGCTCCTCGTCGATAGCGATCATGCCCAATCGTGTAAAGGGGGCAAACACGGCGCTGCGCGTGCCGATAACTATATCTATATCGCCTGCAAGCACTCTGCGATAAGTGTCGGTTCGTTCACCGACCGAAAGCATCGAATGAACAACCGCAAGTCTGTCGCCGAATGCCGCGGCGTATGCCTTGACCGCTTGCGAAGCAAGACCTATTTCGGGTATAAGTATAATAACCTGTCTGCCGCTCTTGATTACCTTCTTGGCGGCTTCGATGATAACTCGGGTTTTGCCGCTTCCGGTAACGCCGAAAAGCAGTGCGCCCTTCGCCTCGCCCGAGTCAATAAGCGCGGAAATTCCGTCAAGCGCCGATTTTTGTTCTTCCGAAAGGGTGAATTCCTTTTCGGGCTCGATATTGTCGAAGGAATATGCCTTTCTGAATACCGAGGTCTCGCGGCGTTCGACAATGCGCTTTTTGATAAGCGCGTTGACAATTGCGGGCGTGAATCTGCCGATCTGCTCTATTTCGCGCATAGTGGCGGCAGGGTAGTGGGTCAGAAATTCGGCAAGCTGTCTTTGCTTTTCCGAAAGACCCTCGCCGGTTTCGATGATATGAGCCGCCTCGTCGCTCGGTATGCACAGATTGTAGATAAATAAATTCTTTTCGTTTATACGTTCGGGAACACGGCTTTCTTTTATAACCGCACCTATCTTCAAAAGTGCGTCGAGCAGTGTTTTGGCATCCTCGCCGTATTCGGTGATCATATCGAATTCACGGTGCTGTTTCTTCAGCGCAATCTCGCGCAGCAAGAACTGCGCCGAATCGTTAACGGAAGAAAGGTCGAATTCGGGATTAACGGAATAAACGATTTCGGTATCAAGGTTGACACCGGGCGGGATTATCGTGCGGAAAGCACTTCCGAACGTGCAGAAAAAGCGCTCCTTCATAAACGCACAGGTCTTTAAAAGCTCCTCGGGTACGTCGAAGGGGTATTGCATAACCGATTTAACGGGCTTGGGGCGGGGGTATTCGCATTCGCTCGAAAGTCCGACCACCACTGCGCTGACTTTTTTGTTGGAGTTCCCGAAAGGAACCACAACAACAGAGCCTATCTTTATCTCGTCCCATAAAGGCTTCGGAACGAGATAAGAGTAGACCTTGTCGATCGCATAGGGGATATCGATTATGTGTACGAAGGCATACGCTTTTTCCATATATTATCAGTCGACAACTATAGAATATTCGCCTTCGAAAAGCTTCTGAACCGCAACCGAAACGGGCTTT
>JAGBWF010000094.1 GCA_017629895.1 Clostridia bacterium | reverse complement strand
CTCTTATTCCTCGTCCCCGGCATCTTCCGCCTCGAGAACATCTTGTGTATCGGCGCTTTCTTCGCCGCCGTCATCGGCGGCAGGGGCAGAGTTTTCACCCGCGTTCCTCTTTGCCAGCAGCGCATCGTAATCATACTCCTGCTGGAAGGTGCGGATCGAACGGAGGATCTCCACCAGATTCTCCTCCGTCACATCATACTCACCGCTGACCATACTCTCCAGCAGGCGCTGCGCGCCGAGACCGCTGAAGTGGATGTAGTCATTGTAATAGCTGTTGCCGGTGTATTGCATCCATATATCGTCCGAATAGCCGTTTTCGAGAATATGCCTATAAATATCGGAAAGGGGCTCGGAGTTATAGGAATAATATTCAAGCACGAAATTCAAAAAATCGTTAACCTTATCCTGCTCGTCGGGATCGCTTGAATTGCATAAAAGCGGCAAAAGGTCAAGCGTGATATCAAGATAGGGTGCGCGGCTCTCCTCCGTTTCCGATGAAGCATCAAGGCTTTCGTTTGCAGACTCGGCTTCGGAAAACACCGACTCTGTGCCCGCTTCACTCACGCTTGTGTCGGGGTAAAGCGAGTCTACGTCGGCAACGCAGGCAGAGAGAAATATAAGAATGAAAGCTATAAAAGCAAGAATAAATCGTTTCATATATGCCGTTACCTCATAATCGACTTCATTATAACACCAACTATCCGATAAATCAATAAAAACGCGCTTTGACAAATAAAAAAATATATGCTATAATTAAAAAAATAAAAAAATCGGAGTAATAATATGAAAATAGCAATTCTCGATGCCGCAACGCTCGGCGATGATATAGATCTTTCGCTTTTCGATTCCTTCGGCGAGGTTTCGGTCTACCGCACGACAGAGCCTTCGCTCATTCCCGAAAGGATAAGCGATTGCGACGTCTGCATTATAAACAAGGTAAGGCTCAATTCCGAAAATCTCGGCTCGGCACGCGCCTTGAAGCTTATCTGCGTGGCGGCGACGGGCTATGATAATATCGATACCGAATATTGCAGGAACAACGGTATCGCCGTATGTAACGTGGCGGGGTATTCGACAAATTCGGTATCACAGCTTACTCTCGCAATGGTGCTTTCGGCATCGGTCAACCTGAACGCGTTTGCGAAATCGGTTGCCGACGGAAGCTACACGAACGGCGGTGTACAGAATATACTCACACCCGTTTATCACGAGCTTGCGGGCAAGGTATGGGGAATAGTAGGGTACGGCGGAATCGGCAAAAAGGTCGGTCTTGCGGCAAAGGCTTTAGGCTGCAGAGTTGTCGTTAATAAGCGTACTCCTATTGAGGATGAGGAATGTCTGTCGCTTCACGAGCTCTTGAAAATCTCGGATATTGTAACCGTTCACGTGCCATTGACCGATAAAACTCGCGGAATGATAGGCAGTGAGGAGCTCAGGATGATGAAAGACGGCGCGTTTCTTGTAAACGTTGCGCGCGGTGCAGTTACAGACGAGCAGGCGGTTGCCGATGCGGTGCTTTCGGGAAAGCTCGGCTTCTTCGGCTGCGACGTATATTCGGCAGAGCCTATGAGCGAGTCTCATCCCTTCCAAAAAATCAAAAGTCTGCCCAACGTATGCCTCACACCGCACATGGCTTGGGGTGCATACGAAGCACGCGAGCGCTGTATGAGGGAGATCAAGGAGAATATAATTTCCTTTATAAACGGCGAGACAAGAAATCGAATAGTATAAATAAAAAAACGCATAGCGCGAAATGCTATGCGTTAATTTTTTGATTTTTATTTCTTATTTCTTCTTCTGAAAATAAAGCTTCTGAAAAGAATGACGTTCAAAACAAGGAAGAAGAGCACGAAAATGATAAGCGTAAGTATCGGCTTTTTCGGGGCAAGGGTTGCCAAAAGCATCATCGGGAAGCCGAAGGCGATAGCGGGGAAATTTTGGTAGACAAGGTTATCCGCCGCAGGTGTTTTGAACTCGCCGTCGATTTCTCTAAGCAGGATTATACCCGTGCTCGCTGTACCCGTGAGCATACCGTACATTGCAAGGAATTGCTCCTCGACGTATTCGCCGAACAGCGTTTTTGCGATAATACGGTTGTATATGTAGGTGATAACAAGTCCGACAACACCGAGTATAAGCAAGATACCCCAATAGCTTTCGAGATAATCAAGTCTTATTGCCGCAATGCCCGCAACGATCATAAGATCAAAGAAGAAGTTGCTTGCGCGGGTGAGCAGGAAGTTGTTGGTGTAATCCTTTTTTGCGAATTTGCACTTTTTGAAAAGCTTTATCAGAGATTTTACGAGTGTTGCCGAAAGCACGCCCAAAAGGAAGTTAAAGCCGTAAACCGTTGCCTTCATGCCGGGCAGAAGCATGCCCAAGCCCCACATAATCAAGTAAGCGACGATATAGGATACGAATATGAGCGCGATCTGCACCGTCATTTTATCGATGCTTTCCTGCATTGGTATTTCGTTTTCGGTTTCGATAGCTTCGGTATTGAGCATATTCTTGCTGTCGCTGATATTTATCTTGCCGCGCTTTTTCATTACGGTAAGGTGAATAACGCCGCCTATGCTTGCGCTCAAAAATCCGAGTGCCGCAATGGTAAGACCAAAGCTTTTACCGCCGATAAAGCCGTACTCGGTTTCATAGATATTGCCGTAGTTCATCGCCTGACCGGTGCCCTGGCCGTAGCCAAAGGGGAGCAAAACGCCTGCTGCAGAGAAGAAATCTTTAATAAGAAGGGTTGCAATAATGGTGATTCCCAAGCCGAAAATGCCCTGAAGAAGATAGGTTGCAACCGTGGTGACGCCGGTATTGAATATTTCGCCCGAGCGCTTTTTTGTGAGCTTGCCTTCGGACGTTTTCAAGGCAGACGCGATAAAGCCGAGCGCGAGAGTATGGTAGGTTATCGTTTCGAGCATTGCTGTTCCGTTTTCGCCGAATATCTGCGAATCGAACATGACTTCACCGGTAATCGCTTTGTAAATTGCGGCAAAAACAATCAGCACTGCGCCGCCGAGAACCGATGTGGGTATAAGCGAATTGCGAAGGAAGGGAAGTCCTTTTTTCAGAATGTTGCCGACAAGCAAGCTGCCGAGCAAAACGCCGAACAAAAGTATTACGCCCCACACACTATAATCCCAAAAATTTTCCATTGCCGTCTCCTTTGGTTATATTTTTATAACGATAATAGATATTTACGTATTTTAGCGCATTAAAACGCTTGCCGCCCTTGAACTGATAAACGGTTGTCGTCAGATAAATATTCAGCTTGTTTCTGCCGAGCACGGAAACCGCGGTCAGATCGTCAAAATCGAAAGATAGTGCACTTTCACCGCCCTCATCGATCGTAATCTTGTCGCCGTAAAGCCTGATTTTTGCATCTTTTCTGAGCGTTACCTTCTTTTTGTTGACGATAACCTGAGAGAAATCCGCAATGTCCTCATATATCGGCTTTTCGGTCATAGTATCGATCGGGAGGCTGTTCACAAAGTCCTGCTGGTAATCATACCATTGTGAAATATACCTAAAGGGGAAGTTGTGGCCAACGCCGACCAGCTCCTTCGTTTCGGTATACCTGACGCTTTTACCGCAATGCTTGCAGGTAAAGAGCTCGCCGTTGCTTTCAAATTCGGATAAGCCGCAATATGGGCATACATAGATGGCTCTTTCGAGGTATTCGGCGCGTTTTTTATGAACAAACACACCGTCGGTATAGGCTTCGTTTACGAAAAGCCCCTCGTTTATAACATCGTTAAGCTCGCAATCGCTCATGTCCTTATATTCCTCGGGCTCGATAACCCTCGAAACGTAGGCACGCATTTT
>JAGBWF010000093.1 GCA_017629895.1 Clostridia bacterium | reverse complement strand
GTGGAATACGATCAAAAGTATTGTGGTGCAAGCAAGCGCGAACCCGAAAATAAGTGCCGAGGAGAAGAGCTCGTTCTTTATTTTATTCTGCAACGCCGATGCCGCTTTTATGCCGATTATCGCAAAAGCGGGCAGGAGAACGGCAGAGAATATCGAAACCGAGTTCGACAGGTTGTATTCGTCTGCAACGAGCGATGGCATCCAGGTCGCGAGCCCGTCGCGAAGCACACCCATTAGAAGTATCGCGAAAAGTATAAGCGGCATTCCCGACGAGAAAACGAGCTTTACTGCATTTGGCTTAGCGGACGAATCATCGACAGCGCTGTAATCCTCTTCTTTCGCTTTCCTTGAGCCTTTTGTTTTAGACAGCCAGACTACCGAGGTTACTGCCGAAATCGCGCCTACGACGAAAAATACGGGCTTCCAGCCCATATACGCTACCGAAATGGGCGAAAGCGTGTACAAAACAATGTTTCCGATAGCCGAAGCGGTCGTAACCGTAACGACTGCCTTGTCGAAGTCCTCCTTTTCGAGCCGCTCCGACATAAGACGAACGAGCGGCGGCCAGAACATCGCCTGCGCGAGCCCGTTGACGCCCCACAGGATAACGGTATTCAGGGTATCTCCGCATATAAAGGGCATAAGAAGATTGCAGACGGTTGTCAGCAAGACACCGATGAATAGCACATAACGCGGCGAATATCTGTCGGCGAGTATACCGCAGATTATCTGTCCTGCGCCGTAGGTGAGAAAGGCGCTCGTGCCGACGAGACCGATAGCGTCCTCGGATAAATTCAATGCTTCCTTGATTTCGGGGATAAGAGAGCTGTAGCTGTTTCTTGTGAGATAACTCACAAAATATACTGCGGCGCACAACCAAACAAACGCCGTTTTTTCGTTTTTGAATATGGGTTTCATATCTGCCTCATCTATAATCCGCGAGCCTTAAGGTCGCCGACAAGCGAAACGTAAAAATCACGAACGTCGAAGCCATCGATATCCTTGCGCGCAAGGTCGATAATATCGCAATGCGAAATACCCTCGCCGTTTTCGTTTTTTAAAAGGGTATAGTCTTCGCCCCATTTGAACGAGTCCTCGCTGACAAGTCCGTCGTTATCGCCGTTGAAGTGCTTTACAAGAACGTAGGAGAAATTCATCGGAAATCCGCCGCCGGAGGCTTTAAGAAGCACCGATCCGATGCTTCGGCAGTAAACGCCTTCGGGCAGAGCCATTTCCTTGTCGCGCGGGATGCAGGCGCCTGCTGTCAGATCCTTTACAGCGGCAAGAAAATCAGGTGAGGGATCTCCGAGACGCTTTGAAGTACGGTTATAAAATCGTTCGAGCGCGCTAACTATATCGGGCGGAAGCTCTTCCAACAGATATTCCGCAAATTCGCATCCTCTGTGCGGCGTGTTCACGGTTGTGAGCGAGGCGATATATTTATCCGCGCCGAGATAACGCATCGCATAACGGCAGTCGAGCCCGCCCTTTGAATGAGCTATAACGTTCAGCTTGCCACAGCCCGTGCTGTTAACTATTTTTTCGATACGGTCGTAAAGCTCTTTTGCGCTGTCGGCAACAGATGCGGCGGACTGGTGGTTGCCATAGTATATTTTTGCGCCGTTTATCTTCAATTCCTTGGGGATACGGCCCCAATAATTTAAAAGCTTTCTGTCGCGGAAAAAGACTCCGTGAACGAGTAATATCGGATATTTCGTATCGCAAAGCTGTTTTGCGACCGTTTCTGCTCTAAGAGATTCGCGTTTTGTCTCTGCTCTTGCTTCCTCAAAAACCGTTTTAATGATTCGGTTGAGCATAATGATATTCATAATCGGAATAAATCCGCAAAGAATACCGAGCACGCGCGTTTTCAACCCGAGCCTGTATGAAGCGAGATATACGCAGATAATTCCGTTCCAAAACAGCAACGCATCAAACGCTATACAGTAAAGCGCAGAGAAAATAAATCCCTTCCAATCGTCTGCGCGGATATAGAAAATGCCCGCGATCGCCTGATATACGACAGAAAGCGCCGCAGAAGCCTGAAATACGATAAGAATTACCGCGCCGTGCATGCTTGTGCGCAAGCGAGCCTTTATCGTGCTTACCGAAAAGAAGCCGCCGATAAGGTTAACGGAAAGCGCAAGGAAAATTGCGGCGATAAGATAAACACCGTTTTCTGCGCTCAATGCGTAGCTGTTTGCCGCAAGGGTATAGATTACAGTGTATAAAATGATTTTAAAAGAGAGATTCTTTTTCATAATCAATGCTTTGCGAGTATTTCTTCGACGGTGGTTTTATCAAGGTTGGGGAAGGGGATAATAGGAAGCGCTTGCTCGTTTTCGAAATAATTCAGCTTTTTTTCATACCATATAACGTCGTGCCAGGCTTGGTTTTTGAAGCCGACAGCCCTTGAAACGCCGAATGAAACGAAACCGAACCGCTCGTGCAGAGCAACACTGCTTGGATTCGGCAGTGCGATAAGCGAGTAGGCAATCGCAAAATTCTGCAGGGTAAGCAGCTCGAGCAGAGCAGCGTACAGCCTTGTGCCGACACCCTTCTTCAAATGCTCCTTATCGACGTAGACCGAAAGCTCAACGCTCCAATCGTAGCTTTCGCGCTCGCGGAACTGCGAGGCATAGGCATATCCGATGCATCTGCCGTTTTCGGCAGCGACGATAAACGGGTATTTTTCGAGCTTGTGCAATATGCGGCTTTCGAACTCCTCGACCGTCGGGGCGGAATATTCGAAGGATATCGCGGTGTTTTCGACGTAATATGCGTAAATCGGCGCGAGCTGTTGCGCATCGTTTTTATCGGCGATACGAAGCTTAATCATTATAAAACACCTGCTTCTTTAATGCTTTTATATAATTCCTTTGCCCAAAGCGCACAGCCGCTTTCGTTCGGGTGTCCGCCAAAGCGCGCTTTTTGGGGAGAATCGGGATGTCCGAGAAGAGAAACGCAATCGAAAACAAGGTCTGCCTTGATTGCCGATTCGCTTTTGATAAATTCGTTTATATTCTGCCAGATTTCTGCCGTAGCTCCGATATAATCAAACGGCGGAAGCGTTTGCAGAATAACGGTCTTGCCGGCCTTTTTCAAGGTATCGACGATTTTAACAAGGTTATCCTTTATTTCGTCTTCGGAAAAGCCCTGCAAAAGATCGTTTACACCGAGGCAAACGAATACTATATCGTTCATAAGTGCTTTTTCGAGCCAGATACCGTCGGAAGCGGCGTCATCGGCTCTTGCGTAACCGATACCGAGATTCCAATACGAATATCTGTCTCCGAGCATTTCGGAAAGAAGCGCGTTCCAATGAAGATACGAGTTGTGCGCCGTTCCGATGCCTTGGGTTATCGAATCACCGAAAAAGGCTATTCTTTTTTCGTATTCACGGTCGCAACCGATACAGCAGGGAAGCGGCATTTTTCTGTCGTATTTCCAAGAGCCGTTTTCGTATCTGTATATCGGCAAAAGGCTTTCCTCGTGGTAGGGAAGCTCGCTTCCGCAATATTCGAGCTCTATACAGATGTAATCACCCTTTTCGGCGAAAAATTCAAACGTATCGCTTTTAAAGCTTTCGCCCGATTCGACCGTTTTTTCGGTGCATCCGTTGAAGGTTATGTATTCGAAGCTTTCATCCTCGGGAATAGCTTCGATACCGTTTTCGAAGCTGTTGTTCGGATACCGCGCACAAGATGCTTTGATTATACGCCATTCGGGCATAATACGGTTTTTGCGGGATATGCTTCCGTCTGCATAGGTGCTGTCGATAATATTGGAAAAAAGCAGTGAGTAATTGTATTTCCCGCCGTGCGTTATCCTGAAAAAAGCACGGCTTTTTTGTTCTTGCTCGGGGTTGGCGGTGAAAAACAGCTGGTTTGCGCCCGCGCCGAGTGTGTTTGAATAAAAATTATAATCAACCATCAGTTGTGTACTGCCTGATGCATATTCCATTCGGCGAGGATATAGATAACGTAATCCGGCTTTTCGCTGTCGATAAGCCAGCTCTGCCAAGCGTAGTTCCACATGCCGATATAATGGGTTTTATTCATTCTTTCGGGGAGGATATCGTAAAGTCCCGCGCTGTAGGAATCGCGGAATACCATACAGTTGGGGAGGGAGGGGTTATTGTTGTTGAACTGCTTTTCCTCGGTAGTGAGGTCGTTATAGATAAGCTGCATACCTCTGTATCTCGGTACCGAGGTGATGTTCGAGGGGTCCTCGAAATCGAACTCTCTGTAATAGCCGTATTCCTTAACCTTTATTTGCGGAATATCGAGATAAAGGCAGGCGTCGGCACTGGTGTAATAATCTGCGGTCCAGGTAAAATCGTCGATATCACGGGGCTTTGCGGAGGGGAACTTCTTCGAAATATGGTCGAAAAGCTCGACGTATGCGAGATATGCGCCGTAATCTGCCCAATGGCTGTCGAGGTGGTAATATAACGGCATTTCATCATTCTTGTGCTCGTTAAAGGTGTCGCGCAGGTCGATTACGGTTGCGCCTGCGGCAACAAGACCCTCCTTGACCTGCTCGTATCTCGTCTTGCCTGTGCCCTTTTTATAATAATCGGGAACGAGCTCAGGGTAGATCGTCATGGGGGAGGGGACTATCATATAAATGATTTCGGCATCCTTGTTGTAGCCGTGAAGCTTGTCGATTCTGCCCTTTACGCGAGTTTTCATCGAATCGATAACGGTCTGCGGGAAGAGGTTTCCGCCCTCGAAATCGGCTACCATCTGCTCGAGGAAGAACTGAAAAGCACCGTTACTGCCGATAGCGCGAGTGCCCTTGAACTGAGGGGTGGTGGGATGAGCCTTAAGCGTTCTCGGTCCGTAAACGGTCTTGCCGCCGAGTTTTTGGGTAAACTTGATATCGGGGTATGCCTCGCGGTCGGTGTTTTTAAGTGTCAATTCGAACCAGCCCATATAAGAATCGACCGTAACGGTCTGTCCCTTGTATTCGGCTGTGATCTCCGCGCCCATGTGGCAGGTGCCGATCAAAACGAAATAGGGGTCTTGAGTATAGCGTGCGAAAAGAACGTTGACGGGAGCAATATCATCGGGAATATCCTCGCCGCCCGAGCTTTCTTCCTTGCTTTCTTCCTTGCTTTCCTCTTTGGACTCCTCTTTGCTTTCTTCCTCGGACTCTTCTTCGGATTCTTCGCTGCTTACTTCGGTAGAGCTTTCGGTCTCTGCTTCGCTGCTATCCTCGTTCGATGCGTCAGGCGACGAGCTTTCGGGCGCGGAAATATCCACGCTTTCCGCCGTCGAAGAGCTGCTTTCTATCTGCTTTTCACAAGCGGTAAGCACGCATACAGAGAGCATTAATATTACGAGTAGGGATGTGAGTAATCTTTTCATTGTTCCTTCTCCGTTGATTTAAAAATAATATGTCCGTCGTCTTCTATTTCAATGTTTGAACGCTCGTAAGACTCGAGGTTATCGAGAATGCTTCTTCCTTGTGTCGTGCCGAGCTCCCAGCTTACCTTACAGCCCGATTGCATGGCGGGGTAAAAATAGTAATCGGTACTCAGATCGGGAGCGAGCGATAGCATCGCCTGCCCCGTTTCGATATGCTTGGCGTTGAACCAGAAATTACCGAGATTGTAAAAGATAGCCTTACCTTTATAATGCTCGATACCCTGAAGAACGTGCGCGTGGGTGCCGATTATAAGGTCTGCGCCCGCATCGATATATCGGTATGCGGTATCCTTCTGCGCGCTGTCGAGCGTGTGGTAATACTCTCTGCCCCAGTGAATGAAAAGCACCGTGAAATCGGCGTTTTTCTCGGTTTCGGAAATTACAGACAAAAGCTCGTCGGGCTCGAAACACCCGAAAATTCCCGCTTGCTCTTCGGTGGCGATCGGCGTTTTGCGGTGCTCCGCGCGCGAAGCGGAAACAAACGCTATTTTAATGCCGTTTATAATATAGTAAAAAGGCTTTTGAGCTTCGCTTGCATCCTTGCCCGCGCCTGCATAGTCGATGCCGTATTCATCAAGCGTGTCGAAGGTATCGAAAAACGCATCCCTTCCGTAATCGTGGATATGATTGTTTGCAAGCGTTACGAAATCCACGCCCATCTCGTTAAAATACTTGGTGTTTTTCGGG
>JAGBWF010000092.1 GCA_017629895.1 Clostridia bacterium | reverse complement strand
TATTGCGCTTTTATAATCCCCCTCTGCCTCGAAGCATTCGGCGAGGTGCCACATCATTTGTATAAGGTTTTCGAAAGAAACCCATTTCT
This sequence comes from Clostridia bacterium, assembly GCA_017629895.1. GTDB lineage: Bacteria > Bacillota > Clostridia > Oscillospirales > CAG-382 > Coliplasma. The sequence goes on along the minus strand of JAGBWF010000092.1, from coordinate 13,665 downwards.
GCTTTTCCGCCGCATCCTGCTTTTCCTCGCCCTCGAGGATATAGGCGATTTCTGTCAATCGGGTGAAATATATTTCGGGTATCTGCTCTATCGCCATTTTCGCGCTTTGCAGGTCGCCCTTTGCCTTATAGGAATAAGCCATAAAGCGCAAGGCGTCGTATTTAATACCGTGGTCGGTCGCCTTTTCGGCAAGCCTGCTCGCGATAGCTATCGCTGTATCGGGGTTGCTCGAATAATCGATAACGTATAAAAGGTTGTTCAGAAGAATATCGTTTTCGGGATACTTGCGGAGCCCCGCTTAGAGTATGCCTCTGCTTTTTTCGGGATCGCACTGACGGTATTTATAAGCCTCGTCGGCAATAGCCTCAACCTCCGCCTCTATCGCCTGAAGGTTGAAATCGAAAAGCTCGTCCATCGTTACTCCGAAATAGCTTGCAAGCATCGGTGCGAGCGTTATATCGGGCAGTGCAATGTTATTTTCCCACTTGCTCACCGCCTGAAACGATATGCCTATGCTCGTTGCGAGCTGTTCCTGCGTTATTCCGCGTTGCTTTCTTAATTCTCTTATTTTGCTTCCGATATTCATTATTTACCCCGCAAATTTTCGTAGTTTTTACAGTATAGCATTTAATTTTTCTTTTTTCAATAACCAAACAAACGATATCCTTCAACTCGGGGTTGAATGTTGACAAACGGCGCGCGGACGTATATAATCAAAAAAGAGGTGGCAAAAATGAGTCTGCTTTATAAATTTATATGCAAAGGTCCGAACCTTGTTACCGAAAAAGGCGTTATCGGCGCAAAATGCAAGGTTTGCGGCGGTGTAATCTCGACAAACGACGATTCCTGCCCCTGTGGAAATATCACCAACGATAAACCTGTCGCGCGGTTTTCGGCGAAGCGCGGCAAAAAATCCATCGAATATATCCACAACAGCTATAAGGTCTGGGGCGGCTTCCCCATAACCCACGCAAAATGCGAGATTTGCGAAAAATACGTTAAAATAAACGGCGATCGCGGCTGTGATTGCGGCAAAATAAGCATAGACGTCCCTTCGGGGCGGTTTTCGGTAAAGGGCGACGAAAACGAGGTTTCGCTCTACGCAAAGCGCACGTTCGGTTACTTTATTTACAAGACCGTATGCTTTTTCGAAGAAATAATGGATTATTTTATATAGGAGAACAAAAATGATAAATAAAGTCGAAGCATTGATAGAATTATTAAACAAGGAAAACACCGGCGTCGAGGCTGTCGCGCTGTGGCAGGACGGCGAAATGAAGCTCGTTCACCGTTTCGTCCCCGCAGGACCGCGCCTTATCTATTCCCACACGAAAAGCTTTATCTCCACCGCGGCAGGTATCGCTATCGACGAGGGCTTGCTCACGCTCGATACGACCGTGTCCGAGCTTTTCCCCGATTATGAAAGCGTTATCACCGACGAGCGCGTAAAAAACATCAAGCTCCGCCATTTTTTAACAATGAGCTCGGGCTTCGGACACGCATTTTTGATGAGCTCAAACCGCAGAAAGCTCGAAGGATACCCCGATTATATCGGCTATATGCTTGCAAAGGAGCTCAAATACGCCTCGGGCGAAAAATTCCTCTATTCGAACGCCGACACGCATTTAGCGGGCTGTATGGTGCAAAAGGCTTGCAAAAAACCGCTTTTGCAGTATTGCTGCGAAAAGCTCTTTACTCCGCTCGATATGGGCTTTCCCGCCTGGGAAACCGCGCCCGACGGCACTGCCTTCGGCGGAAGCGGTCTTTATCTCGATATAACCGAAATGATGAAGCTCGGTATACTTTATCTCAATAAGGGCGTTTATAACGGCAAGCGCGTCGTTTCGGAAAAATGGGTGGAGCTTGCGGGAAGCAGGCAGATAGATACGGGGCACGAAGCGCCGTGGCACAGCGGCTACGGTTTTCAGTTCTGGACCGTCGGTCAGCGTGAAAACGCCTTCCGTGCCGACGGTATGTACGGTCAGTTTTCGATAGTTCTTCCCGACGAAAACGCAGTTCTCGCAATACAAAGCTCTGAACAAAACGATGTTGCGAAATTTGTAGAAATATTAATTAAGACGGTTATAGAAAAATGAAAAAGCTTATTATAACGCGCGCACAAAGCGACCTTTCAGACCTTATATCGCGCATCTGCGATTGTGATATTTTATCCCCTGCCGAAGCCGAAAAGGCAGCTCTGTCGGCATATTCGGGCATTGCCGTTCTCGGCGGCACCGAGCGGGATGCACTAATGCTTAATCCCTTTTTGCGTTCCTCGCTCGAAAAATACGCCGACAGCGGAAAACCGCTCTTTCTCGAATACCTTCATTCCTTCCGCTGCGTTTATTCGGCACAGCCGGTGCGCATCACCTGCGACAGACTTGTTTCGGCTATGGAATACGGCAGTATATCGGAAAACAGCCTGCTCGACAGCCACTATAACCTCTATATCCGCCCGCATTTCTTAATGCCCGAAACCGAAATATTGCTTTATTATCAAAAATACACCACCGCGCACGACACGCTCGATAACCTTTCCGAAACCGACCGCCCCGCGCTTTTTAAATACGGCAACGTAATGCATTGCGCATTTTGTATGTCCGATTTTCTGAAAGCCGCGTTCGCCCCGTGGGAACGCTGGTGCGATCTCGTTTCCTATATCCTTTCGTTTTTGGGAATCACGCCGCCCGAGCAATACGAAAAGGGCGCGCTCCGTATTCCCGATTCTGTTCCCGAAGGTCTTGGCGAAATGCTCGACTCCTGCACCTCCCGCGCGATAACGCTTTTGCGTAATTATCTTATCACCCCCGACGGTGTTTACGGCATACGCGAGGGCTTGAGCCACAATATCGCGCCCAACGGAAGCCGCACTCTTGCAGGCTACGTCCGCGCCGATTGCTGCGGAGAGGCGGCAGGCGTATTTCTGTTTTCAGGCGATGACGGGCTTGCAAAAATTGCCGATAACCTGCTCTCGCTTTGCTACGGTCCGCTCACAATACACGAGGGCGATTTCAAGGGAATGATGCGTTGGACCGAGGAGGCTTGGAACGTTTGCTATCAGGACGACGTTGCGCGCGCCGTGCTTTCGTCGCTCCTTGCTTCTTATTTCGGTATCAGCGATAAATATTCTGCCCCCGCCTGCGATGCGCTCGAATTTCTTTGCAAAACCTCTGCAAAGGACGGCTTGCGCCCCGCAAGAACCGATATACTTGAATTCCTGCGCGAAAATAAATCGCCCCTTACGATAGCCGAAACCGAAAGCGGCTATGCCAGCGCGCACTACAACGCCTATTACTCGGCGGCTCTGCTTTTGGGGTATCTTGTAAACGGCAACGAGGATTTTAAAACGGTAGGTATTCGCGGACTCGAAACGCTCATACACCTCTACCCCGAAACCGTGCGCGAGCACAGCGAAACGAGCGAGCTCTGCCGTCTTATTCTTCCGCTCGCCATATTGTATAAGGTAAGCGGCGAGGACAGACACAAGGAAATGCTCTACCGCGTTTTCAACGACCTGCAAAAATACCGTCATAAATCGGGCGGTTATGCCGAATGGGACAGTGGCTACAAGGCGGCTTGCTTTAACAACGCAGGCGGCGAATGCTCGCTTCTTGCGAAAAACGGCGACCCCGTTGCCGACCTTCTTTATTCGGTCAACTGGCTGCCGCTCGGGTTTATATTCGCTTATCACGTTACCGAGGATACGGCGTTTTATAACGCTTTTGCCGATATCTGCCGTTTCTTCGCGAAAACGCAGATCGTAAGCGAAAATCCCCTCATCGACGGCGCTTGGTGCAGAGGTATCGACCTCAATAGGCTCGAGCCCTACGGAATCCCGCACGACGTGGGCTGGGGTCCCTGCTGTATCGAAACCGGCTGGACTGTTGCCGAAATAGCACTCGGTATGCTTATCGGCAAAAAGCTCTTCAAAAACAAATAAAAAAATTGCTGCTGCAGTATTTTTTCTGCAACAGCATTTTTTATTCCTTTTTACTTGAACTTAACCGCAGTGCCGTAGGCGATAACCTCTGCCGCGCCCTGCATTACTCCCGCAGAAGCATAGCGGATATTAACTATCGCATCTGCGCCGAGCGCTTCTGCTTCGGCAACCATACGCGAGGTTGCAATATCGCGCGCCTCATTCATCATTTGGGTATAGGCTTTAAGCTCGCCGCCGACAAGAGTTTTGAAGCTCTGGGTAAAATCCTTGCCGATATGCTTGCTCTGTATCGTACTGCCGCGCACAAGACCGAGCATTTCGAGCTCCTTGCCGCTGATATAATCTGTGTTTACTAAAATCATTGCTCGTCCTCCGTTTTGTCGAATCTGATTTTGTGTCCCTTTTTAGCCATAAAATCGGTTACTCTGCGTTCTATATCCTTTTGATGAACTTTTGAAATTTTTTGCGTCGTCGGGTAGCTCCAAAGGTCAGGATAGGTTACCGTCAGCACACCGTTTTCCTCAAGCGTCGGCAAGACAGCGGTGCGTTTGCCGATTTTAATATAGACCGCGTCGTCCTCGAACGCTATTTCGTTTTCCTTTAACGCCTTTACCGATTTCTTTTCCTTGCGCTTAATGCCCTTTTCCTCGTTGCGAAGCATACGCCAAAGCGCCCAAAGCGAAGTTTCTTCGTTAAAGCTTTCGTCGCCGTAGTTTGTTTTTATCTTGTCTTCGTTGTTTTTAAACGGCAATTTTCCGCCGAAAACATAGCGTTTTATCAGGTTGTAGGCGCGGCTTTTTGCGCTGTAACCAAACCCAAAGTAAGGTTCCTTTTCGCTGTTGAAAACGCAAATGCCTCTTTCGACATCGATAACGCAGGGCAAAAACGCCTTATCGTCGGTTCCGTTGCCCTTACAAACGGTGTCGAAAAGCTTTTGCGACAGTTTTTCGTCAACCCTGCTTGCAATAATAACAGGAGCGCAGGCGATCGAAAGCGGTGCTTTCTTTTGATGCTTGTCGGTGATAATGCGCTTTTTTGTGCCGGCATATTTTTCGGTATTGATCTTCGCGGATTGAATTGTCGCGTCATACAGCGATTTATCGAGCAATTCGGTTCGGTATATTATAACAAACTTATTTATCGCCTTGTTGTATATCGTCCACGAAATACGCGCGCTGTATTTGATAAGACTCGGTATCGGCTCGCGGCTTAGGGGCTTGCATTTACTGCCCCAAATGCCAAGTCTTTTTTCGATAAGCTTCGCAACCTCATCTCCGCCGTTTTTTGTCGGGTAATCGAAATGCTTTCTCACACGGCTGTGCGCACGTATGGAAGCCAGCAGAATATCGAGCATCATCAAGGACATCACGTTTTTAATGATGATTACGATAAGTGCTATATGGCTCACAATAAAGATTGCTATTCTTGCCAACTCGTGAAGCGCTTCGATAAAGAACGCGCCCCAACCGAAAACAACGCACGGCAAAATAAGGACGGCGTATACCGTTATCCTGCACAAGAGCGGGTTCTTTAGTTTAGGAAAGCTCATTTTTTATAAAACTTATCGATAATCGGCAGGGTCTTTATCAACGTTTCGGGTGCGCCCGCATAATACGCGGTGGGACGAACGCCGACAAATTCGCCGAAGCCCTTTTCGTATGCGTAATAGCGTTCGGGATAGCCTTCTCTGTCGTAGAACTGCTCGTCGATTTCCATTTCGAAGCCGATTTCGCTGTTCGACACCTTCTTGCCGCCGATAATATTGCCGTTTATATCGACAACCGCTTGCTTGCGAACGCAGTTGCTTACGATTTCGATTTCGTCAACACGCGCCGAATTGAAGAAGAACGACGGCTGAATAATAACGGTATCGAAAATATTTGTAAGATTAACAACGTAGCCGAGATTTTTCGAGCTCGAAGCCGCCTCGTGATAGTAAGGGATCCAAAGGCAATTTTTACCGAACGAGCGAACGCGGTCGGAAACGGCGCGCATCGCTTTAACGATCGGGTTGTTAAAATCTTCTTCGGGCTTATCGTTATCGAATCTCGTGTAGCCTGCGGTAATAATATCCTCTCCTGCAAAATAGATACCCTGAACGTTGTTGTCCCAGATATCTGCGCGCACGGTGTTCTTTATAAGATCGACCGTATCTGCCCAGGGAGAAGCGAAAAGATGCGTGAGCGCGTGCCAGCATTCCGAATGAGGCACCGAAAACCAAAGCTTAACGTCGGGCTTTATCGCAACAAGTCGTTCCGCATAGGAATTTGCATCGTCGATATAATCTTTAATATGATAATTTCCGGCAAGAATCTTATCTGCCGTTGCGTGATATTCCTTTTTTATCGTTTCCAATCTGGTGGGGTCGCCGACCATATCCTCGGTCATCGAATCGATAATTTCGCGGGTAACGACCTCGACCTCGTTGCCGTTTCTGTCGGTATAACGGTTAAAGGTCGCAATAGGAATAAGCAATATTTCGTCGGTTACGTCTAAAAGATTTTTCAGTTCCTCGTCGGTCGGCACGCTGTATTTACCGCCGCTGTATCCGCGATAGCTTGTGTATAACAATACACCCTTTTTCATTAAAGTGTTCATAATCGTTTCCTTTCTTCGTCCGAGTCTGATTACATTTTAATTTATTTCGCATAAAAAGTCAACACCGCAGAAAAAATCCGCGGTGTTTTATAGTTATTCTTCGTGCTGATCGTAAGATTTTTGGCAAAGCGTGCGCTTTTTGCAGTACGGACATTTAGTTACGAATTCAAAGCTGTCCTCGGGCGAATGCGAGGCGGCAAATCTCACAACTCGCTTTTTAACCCAAAAATGCCCATAGCACCTACCGCATCGCGCCCAAAAGTTCTTTGGCATATTCACTATAAACAATACCGTGCTGAAAATCACTATCGGAAGCGGCACAAGCAGGCAAACCCACCACGGAACGTCGTAGGTCGCGCCGCCCCAGTGCAGTTCACACCCCGAAAGCAAAAGAATATTACATATAAACGCTAAAAACAAAAGCGATTTTTTCATTCTTCTATCCTCGATTCGTTGCATATACCGCGTTTTTTACAGTGCGGACACTTTAAAAATGCCGAATTGTTCGCCATATTAGAAAAATATATGTTTTTACGCTTTTCCTGCACAAACCTTTGCTTACAGTGCGGACAAACAAAAGTCTTTCCGGTTATATTTCTTTTGCTGCACAGAGCGATTATTATCAGAAACAAAATCAAAGCTATTGCGCCGATAATAAAATTACCCATACTGCCCTCCTAAAGCTCGTAATAACTCAACCAAAGTCCGTTTATCTTGTTTTCGAAAACCACAAATTTTATACGCAAGCCAAGCTTTTCGTATCGCAAATGGCTGTAATAAACGTTTTCCGCACCGCTGTCGCGCGTGATTCCTTCGAACGATATAAACCTGCCGAGCGGCAAAACCGTATCTTCAATAATACTTTTCAAAGCGGAAAGCGGAGTATATTCCTGCATCGTTTTGCCGAAGGCGTTGAACAGCTTTTCGTATTCCCCGTTTATAAACGCTTCGGTATTTTCGGAAACAAAATCATTTTGCAACTGCGCGTGTTCGGGCAACTGCGTTTTCGGTTCGAAAATATTTCCGCCGTTTTCTATAACGTTGAGCGCATTATCGAGCAAGCGCGCGGTTTTCGAAAGCTCGGCAAGCTTGGCAATAATTTCTGCCTTGCGTCCGATAATCGCCTGCGCGAGCTCGCTGTCGCCCTTTTGTATTTCGGATATTTGCGAAACGGAAAGACCGAGCGACCGCAAAACCAAAATCTTTTTTATAAGCTCAAGCTGATTTTGGGAATACTTGCGCCGATTCGAAAAGCACTTTATGCTTTTTATTATACCCTTTTCCTCGTAAAAGCGCAAGGTTCTCGACGTTACCCCGAGCATTTCGCAAACCGCGCTTATATCGTAAAGCTCTTCCTTTTGCACGCTACACACCTCCGATTGCACTTTTATTATAGCACTTGACGCTGGGTCAATGTCAAGTAGGCGCAACAAAAAAGCAGACAATACGTCTGCTTTTTTCGGTTATAAGCTATAAGCTTGCTTCGCGAGCGTTATACAATAATTGATTCTTGTATTTTTCGGGGACATACGCCTCAAAAAATACACCTTGGAGCTTCGCGAATTTGGACAAGCGCAAGCGCTTTTTTAATTCAACTTTACAGCGTGGGTAACACTGCCGTAAGAGCAGGCAACAAGCAGATAATCGAGCGTGATCTGCTTAACGCTGTGCGGAGGGATTGTGATTTCGTACTGATAGTTGCTGAAAACGCCGCCGTTTTCGCCCAAGCCCGCGGTATAATCCGCCGAAATCACCTCGCCCGTTTTGCTGTCGCGCACGAGTATCGCAAGAGTACCGTGGTCGCGCAGGTGGAGCGTGATTTTGCGTTCCTTATCGCCCTGATTAACAAACGTGAAGTGATCCTGATATTCGATCATCCAGTTTGCCGTATTTGCGGGTGCGCCCGCGCCGTCGGAATGGTCGTTATCGAAGATTATTTCGTTCCCCTTCGTATCGTGCCATATATATTCGACCATATCCATACCCACCGCCTGATGATTGTTTTGCGGGTTGAGATGAGTCATCCAGCTCGTGCCGTTTACGGTGTGCTCCGTACTGTTATAGGAGGAATAGGGCTTGAGATAAGAAGGAACGCTGTTGCTGTAAGAGGTCGTATAGGTAACGGGAAGGAAGCGGCTCTTCGTATTGTCGTTAAAGGTCCAGGACATATAATTGTCGATAACGCCGTGATGGTATGCGATACCCGAATACTGCTGCGAATATGCTCCCGCAACGTAGCCGAGCGGCTTGGGATCGGAAACCAACTGTGAAGCGTTTTTGTAGCAATACATCGTACCGCTGACCTCTCCGCCGGTTACGGTGAATTTAACGTTGCCGTTCGCACAGCGAATGGGATTTACGGGGTTGTTTGCAGAGCCGTCAACGTTGATCTTGCGGTAAGCATCTCCGCTCGTGCCGCCGATAACCCAAAAATATTCACCCGCAGGCAAGCGGTAGGTCGTAGGCTGATAAACGCGGGGGATGATCTTGCTGTATGCGTAATCAAGTCCCGAATACTTCGCGGAAATCGTGCCGTTTGCGTTAAAATAATCGTCGGGAAGCTTAAAAGAGGTATTATAGAACTTATACCAAGCCTGCTGACCGAACCAGGTGCCGATATGCTGATATCCGACGTTTGTAATCGTAATATAAACGTCGCGGTCGGTATTGTTTTTAAGCTGATAGCCGAGATAAACGTTATCGCCGGAATAGTTCGCATGCTCGAAGGTAACGTATACCTCGCCCTTCAATCCGTCGTTGCGCATAAACGCCTTGCCGACGTGCTGTGCGCCGAACTGCTCGGGATTGTTCGAATAAACGTACGTACCGCCCTCGCGCTTGATATAGTTCACCTCTGCGGCAACGAGCGGGCTTTCGCCGTCGTTATAAAGCTCGAGCTTCGAGGTATCGACAGGGCTTTTGACGTCGTAGGGCAGAGTAACCACGTGATTTTCGGCGGTTGTAGTAAGCTTGAAATCGCCGTTTTTCCTTTCGGTTTTAACCGTAAGCGTATAAACCGTGTTCGCTTTAAGCGAGGCGGTTATTTCGGTTTTGCCCGATTCTATCTCTTCGCCCTTTTTCGATATGGTTATCGATTTTGTATCCGTGCCCTTTATTACGTATTTATCGGTATAGGGCGCATATACGATATAAGAGCGCGTTCCGTTTTCGTCGGTAAGGTCGTCGATGCTCGAAATGCGGAACGCCTTGTCCATATCCTCGCCGTAATCGATTTCGGGCTCTGAAGTTTCTTCGCTCGTTTCCTCGCTCGTTTCCTCGGAAACATCCGAGCTTTCGGAAGAGGCTTCATCCCCCGAGCTTTCCGTGCCCGTTTCCTCTGCCGAAGATGCCGAGCTTTCGGGCGAGGTGCTTATAACCGAGCTCTCGCTCTGATGTACTTTGTCGGATTGCTCTGCCGGAGAGGAATTGTCCAAGCCCTGCGAGCAGGCGGCGAAGCCCGACGCAAGCAAAAGAAAAGCGAGCAGCAAGCACACGTATCTTGTTTTATAGGTTTTTCTTTTCATAATTCTCTCCTTGTACTTTTGGCTCATTGTACAGGCGAAATGTTATGATTCTGTAAAATAAAACTCAAAAACTATATCCTCTGTGTTGTTTTCGGAATATTCTATCTCCTCGGAAATTATCCGAGCGGCTGTATGTATATCCACCCCTCCGTCGCGTACCGCGCTCGCAAGCAATCTTTCGCAAAACAGGCAAAAGCCGAGATATTCGCGTAATTCAGCGTCGCTTTGCGCCTTTCCGCAATGGCGGTAGATAAAATACGCAAGCGCGCGCTCAAGCTCGCACGCATGCATCTCGTTTTCGGAAAGCTCCGAGGAATAGACCGAAAAAAGCCCTCTGTGTGCCGGATCGAGATATTCAAGCCCGTCCAAAAGCTCCCGCCACTCCCCGTCGGATTTAAACGAGGGACTTACACCGTAGCTTTTTTGAATATGTAAAAGCCTTTCGGCATAGGTTTTTTCTCTGTCGGAAAGAATTTTATAAATCGCTTCTCTTTTTTCGGATATCGAATATTCGCAGTCGCTCTCGCCGCAAAGCTCGCCTATTTCTATAATATCCGTATATTCGTCGGAGGACAGCACAAGTCTGCACGCAGTTACGCACGCCAAGCCCAGCCCGACCTCGCTTCCGCCGACAACCGAATTATAAAAACGCGGGTGCTCGCGGCAGATATCACAAAGATACCCCTCGCCGAGATTAAGAATAATATTGCAAAGCCCCTTTTCGTTGAGATGCGGGCATCTCTCGCCCTCGCAAAGCCGAAAATGCGCACTTTCTCCCTGCTCGATGCTGTTCAAAACCTCGCTTGCATAAGGGTGCTTGCTTGCACGGTATTTGCAAAGCGCGGATTCGTCTATATCTATTTCCCAGCCGATACAGCAGGAATGTCTGCATTTATCGGCAATACATTTAAAATTTCTGTAATATTTCGGGGCGTAAAGCTTCATAATTTTCACCTCTTATTACATTTTAATACAAAACCGAGGTTTAGTCAATAAACCGTTTTTCGAGTTATTCTCTACAAAAGCAACCTTCGCGCCGTATAGGTTTGTATTTGCCAACCGCGTATTCAGTTTATATCTCTATGCCGCATTTGTCAAGAGTTTTTCTCCAAAAACGCTTATTGCTTCTTCGCGTCGCTTATCATACGCTTAAGCTCGGTTACCGCGTCGCCCAAGCCCCCGACGGAATCGATAATTCCGTATCCGACAGCCTCGCGCCCGCCGATAACCGTGCCTATATCGGTCGTCATACTGTCGGTCGCCGTCATAAGCCTTTTTATATCCTCGCCCGAGGCGCGCGAATTGCGAACGATAAAATCGATAATCCGCTCCTGCATTTTCAAAAGGTTCTCAAAAGTCTGCGGCACGCCGATAACAAGACCGTTCAGCCGCACAGGGTGAAGCGTCATCGTCGCGCTCGGAACGATAAAGGATCTTTTCGCCGAAACCGCAAGCGGAACGCCGATAGAATGACCTCCGCCGAGAACTATCGAAACCGTCGGCTTGGTCATACCCGAAATAAGCTCGGCTATCGCGAGCCCTGCCTCGATATCGCCGCCGACGGTATTTAAAAGCAGTAAAAGCCCGTCTATCTCATCGTTTTCCTCGACTGCAACGAGAGTCGGTATGCACTCCTCGTATTTTGTCGATTTGCATTGCGGCGCGGCGGCAAAATGCCCCTCTATCTGACCTGCTATCACCATCGAATGTATGCGTATCCCTCGGCTTTCGGTGGTAATTCCCGAGCTTTCGCAATCATAAAGCTCACCGTCCGCTTTGCCCGCTTCCTCCGAATTAAATTTGCTTTCGTTCATTCAGAACCGTCCTTTTTTCTGTTTTTGCTTATTCTTGCCCCGCAGTATAAAAATATTCTCTTTTGCCGATAATAACCAAAAATACATCGAAAAGAGAGTTATTATGCAAAATCCTCGTTCCGCGCTGAAATCGGCGTATTCCGCTATAAAAAAATCGCTTTCCGACCCCGAGCTTTCGGCGTGGGTGAGCGATAATTTCTATATTATAGACAAGCATTACCGCATGCTTTTGAAAAACCGAGGAGCTCTGTCGAAGCCGCGGCTTTTCAAAAAGCTTTTCTCGTTTTGCCAAACTCTCGATTTTTCTTTTACACCTCAGCGGCTCAAAACCCATCTCGAAAAGGAGCGTGGGCTTGACCTCGACTCGCTTTGCGCCGTAAAGCCGCTTATTTCGGCATCGGCTATTCTTTGCATCGGAAAAGCCCTGCGCGACAAAAAACGCTCGTTTCTGCTCGAAAATGCGGTAAAGCTGCTTTTCGGCATCGATGATCCCGATTACGAGGATATGATTCCTGCCCTCTGGGCGCCCGAGGCGGTGCTTGTCGAAAACGAGCCGCAATATACCGAGCTCGACCGCAAAACGAAAGCCGACTACCGCCTTCTTATATCGCGCTATGCAAAAAGAAGAGGCATCGGCGAGCTCGCGGCGGTTTTCGAGCTTCTCGAGCGCGCAAGGCGCGAAGACAAATATATCGGCTCCTATCTTTTCGTTCCGAATAAGCGCTTTACTGCCCTTTGGTGTGCCTCCTTCCTCTTTTTCTTCGCCGCGCTGAGCGCAATTTCCTTCTATTTTATCGGCTTTATCACGCTTATTCTCACAATACCCTTCGCGGTTGCCTCGGGCGCGGTGTCCGATATCCTCGTTTCTTCGCTTATAACGCCCTACCGAGCACCGAGGCTCGAACTTACGCAGCTCCCCGACAACGCAAAAACGCTTATTGCCGTCGCGGCACTGCTTTCGGGAAACGACGAGAGCGTTTTCGAATCGCTTTCCCGATTTTCCTGTATGAATCCCGACAAAAATATATATTTCTGCCTGCTTGCCGACCTGCCCGATTCCGAAAACCGTTACCGCTCCGACGATAGCGCGATAATCAACGCCGCACGCGAGCGTATCGACGCGCTGAACCGACTGTACGGCGATAGATTTTGTCTTTTCTTAAGAGAACGAGTTTATAACAAAAGCGAAAGCCGCTTCGGCGGTTGGGAGCGCAAGCGCGGAGCGGTCTGCGAGCTTGTGAGCCATATTGTAAACGGAGACAGCGACGAATATTACGGAGGCTCCTTTATCCGCGAGATAAAATACCTGCTCACCCTCGATTCCGACACCAACCTTTCGCTTTCCGCCGTCAACGAGCTCGTTTCTATCGCGCTCTGTCCGATCAACTCCCCGAAAGTCGAAAACGGCAGAATCGTTTCGGGCTATGGGATAATCCAGCCCTCAGTCCGCACCTCGCTCAAAAGCGCCTATACCACCTCGTTTTCGCGTCTTATCTCGGGCGCGGGCGGTGCCGACCCCTATTCAAACGCCGATTTTGCACGCAATCAGTCGCTTTTCGGCTCGGGAAGCTTTTGCGGCAAGGGGCTTATAGACGTTTCGCTTTTCGAGCGTTATCTGTCAAGCACTCTCCCCGAGGGCTTGGTGCTTTCCCACGATATTATCGAGGGCGGTATTCTCCGCACGCTCGCCGCGACCGATATAACGCTTACCGATTCGACCCCTAAAAACACGGTTTCCTATTTCCGCCGTGCTCACCGTTGGATGCGCGGTGATTTTCAGAATCTCTAT
>JAGBWF010000091.1 GCA_017629895.1 Clostridia bacterium | reverse complement strand
TTTTTCGTATTTTTTGCAAATATCCCGTTTTTTTCGATTTTTTGACCAATTGACAAACCCAATCCCTTAATATATAATATTTTAATGAAGCTCGGCGGGAAATTTCCGCCGTTTATTAAATGCTCGGAGGTTTTTTATGCCGCGTTCTGCAAATCAAAAGAAAAAGCTTTCGGTTTTGCGCTCGATTCTGCTCGAACGGAGCGATGAATCGCATCCTCTCACCATGAAGGAGCTCATAAGCGCACTTGCCGCCCACGGCATTAAGGCGGAGCGAAAAAGCGTTTACAGCGATATCGAAACGCTCCGCGAGCTCGGCACCGATATAAAAACGGTACGCGGAAAAAGCGTCGGATATTACGTCGCCGCACGCGTTTTCGAGCTTCCCGAGCTGAAGCTTCTGGTCGATTCGGTGCGCGCCTCGAAGTTCATCACCGAAAAGAAGAGCTCTCAGCTTATTTCGAAGCTTTCTTCTCTTGCAAGCGTACACGACAGACGTGCGCTCAACCGTGCGGTATTCGTTTCGAACCGTGTAAAATCGATGAACGAGGATATATATAAAACGGTAGACGTCATTCACGACGCGACCGAAGCCGACGTTGACATAACCTTCAAATACTTCCGTTGGACACCCGAAAAAAAGAAGGAGCTTCAGCGCGGCGGTGCGCTCTATCGCGTCAGCCCATGGACGCTCGTCTGGGACGACAGCAACTATTATCTTGTCGGCTACGATAACGACAAAAACGAGATCCGCCATTTCCGCGTTGACAAAATGACCGCGGTAACCAAAACCGAATTTCGCCGAAGCGGAGGCGAGGAATACAAGAAATACGATATTTCCTCCTATTCCGGCGCGGTTTTCGGTATGTTCGGCGGCGAGGTCGAAAGGGTTTCGCTTTCCTGCGCAAACAGGCTCGCGAACGTTATGCTCGACCGATTCGGCAAGGACGTAACCGTGATAAAGGAAAGCGCAGACCGCTTCCGCATCACCGTCAACATCGCCCCCAGCCCCGTTTTTCTCGGCTGGGTAATAAGCTTCGGCGATGAAATAAGCGTCGTTTCGCCCGAGCACGTGGCGAAAAGGTTAGAGGAATTGAAAGGAGCAAAAGGAATATGAAAAGATACGTTTCGATAATCGTTTTGACAATTCTGTTATTCTCGCTCGTCTCCTGCTATGAGGGCGAATACGTCTCTTCCCTGCCCGAAGACACTTCGGAGGCAGAAAGCTACGCTCCTTCGGTCAGCACAGACGGCAATTCCGATCTGCCTGCGGACATAGCGTTCGCCGATATTTCGGATATGGATTTCTCGTTTTCCGAGCGCGACCGAGACGGAGAAATACGCAAGGACGAAATAAAAGAAGCAAGCTCCACGGCGGACGGCTACGAGATAACCTCCGAGGGCACCTATATCTTTTCGGGAACCATCACCGACAAGACGATTTCGGTCAAGGCGGGCGACGAAGACAAGGTGCAAATAGTGCTCGACGGAGCAAATATCAGCAATTCAAAGGGCGTTGCAATATATATCGGCAATGCCGACAAGGTTTTTATAACGCTTGCAAACGGCAGTGAAAACACGGTTTGCGACGGCAGTGATTACTCGGTCTCCGATTCGAAAAGCGAGCTCGACGCCGCGATATTCTCACGCGCGGATCTTGTTATAAACGGAAGCGGAAGCCTTAAGGTGCTCGGCAGATACAAGCACGGTATAGTTTCGAAGGACGATCTCAAAATAGTCGGCGCGGCGCTTTCGGTCGAATCGCAAAAGGTCGGGCTGAACGGCAAGGACTGTGTGAAAATAAGCGATGCCTCGCTCGATATCTCGGCGGGAACCGACGGCATACGCTCGGATAACGACGAGGATTCCGACAGAGGCTTCGTTTATATCGAAAGCGGAAAAATCAAAATCAACGCCGGAAACGACGGTATTCAGGCAGAAACGGCTTTGAAAATCGAAAACGGCGAGCTCGATATCGTTTCGGGCGGCGGAAGCAAGGCGAGCTTGAAGGATGCCGACGAGTCCTATAAGGGAATCAAGGCAAACTTGGATATTCTTATAAGCGGCGGTGAGTTCAAAATCGATTCGCTCGACGATTCGATTCATTCCGACAACAGCGTTTGCATATCGGGCGGAAGCTTCGCTCTTTCCACGCGTGACGACGGAATACACGCAAATGCCGATCTGCTCGTTTCGGGCGGTGAAATAAAAATATCGGGAAGCTACGAGGGATTAGAGGCAACGCGGCTGTTTCTTACGGGCGGAGATATAGATATCGTCGCCTCCGACGACGGCATGAACGCCGCGGGAGGAGCCGACCTTTCGGGAGGCAAAAATCCCTTTTCGCCGAGCGGAAGCTCTACTTCGGGTGAGCGCCCCGCACCTCCTGCCAAGCCCGACGGCTTCGGAAACGATACGTTCGGAGGAGAGCGCGGAGAAATAACCGTTTCGGGCGGATATATTCATATAAACGCCTCGGGCGACGGCATAGATTCAAACGGAAATTTTAATATATCGGGCGGTGTACTGCTCGTTTCGGGCCCGACGGGCAACGGCAACGGCACGCTCGATTACGACGGAAGCGCAACCGTGAGCGGCGGTGTTCTTATCGCAGTAGGCTCTGCGGGTATGGCGCAGAATGTGAGCGAGGCAAAAAACCAAGGAGCAATATTCTCGAGCTTTTCCTACCGTAGCGGCGGTACGAATATCGCGTTGTGCGACGAAAGCGGCAAGGCGATAGCGGTTTTTAAGCCGCAAAAGGATTACCAATGCGCGATAATTTCGGCTCCCGAAATCCAAAAGGGCGGAAAATATTCGCTCTACGCCGCGGTGAACGTAAGCGAAGCCGATAAAAACGGTTTTGCGAGGAACGTCGATTGCTCGGGCGGAACACATATCGAGGACGTCGTTATGACCTCGCTTCTCTACGGCAAGACGGGCGGCTTTGCTCCCGGCGGTCCCGGAGGCGGAGACCACGGCGGCGGACCGGGCGGAAGAAGATAACAAATTCAAATATACGATAAAAAAACGAGAGAGACCACCTGATTGCAAGGTGTCTCTCTCGGTTTTTCTTGATTTAAGCCGTTATCTTTCGATAATCTTTTTGATTTCCTCAACCTCGGAATCGGTCAGATTCTGATGCTTCGCGAAAGCGGCGATAAATGCGGGAAGGTTGCTTTCGAAGCGCTTTTCAAACATTTCGTCAAGCTCGGCAAGCTGTATTTCGTCCTTGGATACGATAGAGCGAACGTAGGATTTCTCGTTAACAAGCACGCCTCTTTCCGCAAGACGCTTGATAACCGTATAGGTAGTAGTTCTTTCCCAATCGAGATGCTCCTTGCAAAGTCTTGCAAGATCGGCACTCTTTATCGGCTCGTGCTCCCAAAGAAGCAGGCACATACGGTATTCGCTTTCAAAAACCTTAGGTGTGTCCTTCATCGTTACTTCTCCTTACTTTCTTTTAACTTTCTTCATATATAAAGTCTAAATAAATAGACGGCGTTTGTCAAGTGTTTTTTGCGATTTTTTGATTTTTTTCTTCAAATCAACGCTATAAAACCGTAATATTTCCGCGTTATACCATATCTCCGCGCATCTGCTTGCTTTTCATATCGTAAGGCGAGTTATTGCCGAAAAAGGCGTTGAAGATACGCATCTTTACGCCGCGATCCTTTTTTTCGAGCTCACGCAGCGAGACCTTCGCATCCTCGCGCCGCGTGTTGCCGTCGGCGGGACAGTTTTTCGGCACGGGGACTATTTCGCTTTTTCGGCAGAAGTGCGTTACCTCTGCCTCGGGGGTAAAGAGCAGAGGGCGGATTACCGTCATATCGCTTCTGTCGAGATAGGTTACGGGATAGAAGCAATCGAACCTTCCCTCGATAAACAGATTCATTATTATCGTTTCGACGGCATCGTCGAAATGATGTCCGAGCGCAAGCTTGTTACAGCCCGCGTCCTTCGCCGCACCGTGAAGCGCACCTCTTCGCATATTCGCACAAAGCGAGCAGGGGTGCTTTTCCTTGCGTACCTCGAAAACAACCGAATATATCTCGCTCGGGACGCTCACAAGCTCAAGCCCCAATTCCTCGCAAAGCGCGCGTGAAACGGCATCGGTCTCGTTGGGAAAGCCCATTTTCAGATTTATCGGCACGATATCGAATTTTTTGGGGTAAAAGCGCTTTAAGCCGTGCAGTGCGCAGAGCAGAGCAAGGCTGTCCTTTCCGCCCGAAACGCCGACCGCGATCCTGTCGCCCTCTTCTATCATGTTATAGGTGTCTATCGCACGGCGGGTATACGACATTAATTTTTGCAAAGCCTTGGGATCGATCATTTTTTATCCTTATATACACAAAATTCGTACAATTCGCATTCATCGCATTTCGGCGAGCGTGCAGTGCATATCTCACGCCCGAAAAGCACGTTGCGATGACAGTAGCCGCTTTGCTTTTCAAGCGGAATAAGTCTTTCGAGCGCCCTCTCGGTTTTCAGCGGATCTTTGCCGTCGGCAAGCCCCAAGCGCCCCGAAATGCGAATGCAATGGGTATCGGCAACTATTCCTCCGAGCCCGAAAACGTCTCCGCGCAAGAGGTTTGCAACCTTTCTTCCGACACCGCGAAGCGTTAAAAGCTCGTCCATTTCACTCGGCAGAACACCGCCGTATACCTCGGTAAGACGCAGACAGCATTCCTTTAACGCCCTTGCCTTCGAGCGATAAAGCCCGACCGAGCGTATTTCCTCTTCTATCTCGGAAAGCTCTGCCTTCGCCATATCGTAAGGAGTCGGAAAGCGGGCAAAAAGCGTTTCCGAAACGATATTCACGCGCGCATCGGTGCATTGTGCCGAAAGTATCGCCATTATAAGCAGGCGGTAGGGGTCTCCCTGCCAGAAAAGTCCGCATTCGGTTTGAGGATAGCGTTT
The DNA here is from genome assembly GCA_017629895.1 of Clostridia bacterium. Lineage (GTDB taxonomy): Bacteria > Bacillota > Clostridia > Oscillospirales > CAG-382 > Coliplasma. The sequence continues at coordinate 5,533 of JAGBWF010000091.1, read as the reverse complement.
TTCAAGCAGAGCTATGATTTTTTCGGCTTTTTCTTTTTTCTTCATATCAGTCGTCAAATATAAAATCCACGTCGCCCGAAAGAAGCGAAAGCGAGCCGCGGTAGATTATCTCGGCGCGGTCCTCGAAATTTTCCTTGAGCTTTTCGGCATAAGCCCTTTCGGCAACGTACAGCTCGACCGAAAAGAGCGTTTTCGTCTTATCGACGATGCTGCATCTGAGCGAATAGCCCTCTCCGCACTCGGTTATTTCGCCCTTTATCCGCTTACCCGTGCGGTTGTACGCGATAAGGCGGAAGGCGCTCTTCAGCGCGCGGTCGCGTATAACGGGAAGAAGCGAGCTTTCGTAGCTGTCGAGCGTTTCCTTGCCGTTCTGGGATATTACATATTTCGGCTCTTCGCCGTCCTCGAGAGAGATTTCGTCGATCTGATGCGCCTCAAGCAGCTCCGAAAAGCAGAGCGCAAAATCGAAATAATTAACGAACTCGTCCTGAACGACTATATCGTTTACGGTCGTAAACTCGAGCGGTTCGCCGACGTTGTTCATCAGATAAAGGATAAATACCTTTACGTCTATTTTATTTTCGAGCTTCAAAAAATCACCTTTTTTCGAAAAAAATCGTCTTTACCTGCACATTATAACCTATTTCGGCAATATTTTCAATAAAAAGTGAAAAAACTTCACTTGAAAATTTTTATATATATGTTATACTGTATTATGTATAGATATATTTTAGTAAGGAAGAAGCCCGATGATACTCAGCTTTCCCGGCGGCGTAAAGCCCCAAGAACGCACCCGATTGGGAAAATCGAATACAGAAATTATCCGCACCTGCTCGGCAATCTGTCTTGCGGCGGAAGGAGACGCCGTTGCGCTTATCGCTGCGGGGACTCCCGTTTTGCGCGCAACCCTTCTCGGCGAAAGCGGCGGTATGCCGGTCTATTCATCGATAGCGGGAGACTTCCGCGGAATAATGGAGCTCGAGGGGAGGAACTATTTCGTCGTTACCTCAAACGGCTCCGAGGGCGAAGAGCAGACCCGTTTTCCCGAGCAAAGAGCGATAACCGAGCTGACCTCGGGAGATATCGCCGAAAGCGCGCGCAGGTTTGCCGTATACGAGCCGAGATATTCGCTTCCGCTTTTTAAGCTTATCGAGGAAGCGAGCGGCAAATGCAGAAGAATAGTTATCGATTGCACCGAAACCGACCCCCTAAGCGCGATAAATTACCGACTTTGCATCGAGCACGCCCATGAGCTTGTGGGAGGTGCGAAGCTGTTGCTCCGTGCGACAGGCGCGCTTAAATGCGTTTTCGCCGCCGAGCACTACCGCAAAAACGCCTTTGCCTCGATTTTGAAATATGAAACCGACGAAAAGCTTTTCGCAATAGCCGAGCTCGAGGAAAAATATCCCTACGGAGACCGCGCGATAATGGAATCTCTCTATCTGAAAACGCTCGCGCAGAACGAAAGACCGACCGACCACGGTGTGCTGGTTATCTCGCCCGAGGCGGCGATTGCGCTCTATACCTCGATGCGCGACGGTGTACCCACGCTCGACAGATATATTTCGGTTTGCGGAAACGGCGTTAACAAGCAAAGAAATCTCCGCGTTCCCAGAGGTATTACCATCCACGATATAAAAGAGCTCTGCGGAGGGCTCGAGTCGGACGCTTCTCTTATAGAAAACAGCCTGCTTTGCGGAAAAAGAGCAAGCGGTGCCCTTTCCGACGCAACGAGAGCGCTTATCGCCGCAAAAAAGGAAAACCGAATCGCTTCCGAATGCACCTCCTGCGGACTTTGCGCCGAGGTATGCCCGATGCGCCTGCTTCCGCTTGATATACTTTCCGAGGACAAGCTCGCATGGACAAAAAGCTGTATTTCCTGCGGCGCCTGCGAATACATCTGCCCGAGCGCTATTCCTTTGCTTCGGCTTATCGACCGCAAACGCGGCAAAACAGAGGACTGATTATGGCAAAACAAGCTTTTGCACCCTACGTGCACACAGATATAACGAATACCGCCAAAAGCACCGAATGGCTTATCGCACTGCTCCCGATGCTTATCTGGAGCGTTTATGCGTTCGGCGCCCGCGTTATCACGCTCTGCGCCATATCCGCCGTTCTCTCGCTCGCGCTTGATTTCGCTCTGCGCTATTTCTTATACGGCATGCCTATAAAAACGAGCATAGACATTATGACTGCGGTATACGGAATACTTTGCGTCTTTTCGATGCCGGTTACCGTTCCGCTCTGGATTCCGATGATAGCCTCGGTTTTCGTCGTTATCGCGAAAAACGTCCGCGTATTCCGCGGCAAAAGGCTTTTTAACCCCTATATTTTCCCGACCGCGCTGCTGTATCTTTGCTTCAACGCGAAAATGACCTGCTTCACACGGCCGTTCGCCTATTTTTCGGCAACAAGCTTCTCTATCGACCAAAGGCTTATCGACGGCTACCGCGTTATTTCGCCTCTGCAGTATATGGCGGACGGAAGCGTTTACGAGGACGGTGTTCTCGCACAGCTCTACGGATACGCAAGCGGTAATATCGGCGAAATTGCCGTTGCCGCGATGCTTCTTTCGCTTTTATGGCTTTGTATAAGAAAAGAAGCCGATTGGAAAAGCAGTGTCGCAATGCTCGCACCCCTGCTTCTGCTCTCGTTGGTTTTCCCCTCCGACGATGCCGAAAGCAATTATTACGCCTTCAGCATTATTCTTTCGGGCGCGATTCCTTTTATTTCGGTATTCGCGGTCAACGAAAGCAACACCGTGCCGATAACCAAGAACGGCAGGCTGATATTCGCATTCGCCTGCGGCGTGCTTATATTCCTGACACGCAAAATCGGAAACGGCTTCGAATGGGGCTATTATATAGTATTGCTGATGAATATTGCTTCTCCCTTTATCGAACGATTCACAAAGCCCGCGCCGTTGGGCAGTAAAAAAGGAAAATAATGAAAAACGATATTATAACTTTAGAAATAACCGACGTTACCCCCGAGGGCTTCGGCGTCGGAAGAATAGACGGCAAGGTATATTTCGTTGCCGATACGGTAAGCGGAGATATTTGCGAATGTATCGTGCTGAAGGAGCTTAAAAGCCATTCCTTTGCAAAGCTTGTAAATATCAAAAAGCCTTCCTTATACCGTATCGACCCCGACTGCACGGTTTGCAGACAGTGCGGCGGATGCGTATACCGTCATATTTCATACGAATACGAGCTGATTCTCAAGCAAAATACCGTCAAGCAGGCATTTTCGCGCATTGCGAAAGCCGAAATAGAGGTAAATCCGACGGTACATTCTCTCCCCGACCGTTACAGAAACAAGGTGCAATATCCCTTTGCAATCGGCGATGGCGGAAAAGCCGTTTTCGGTTATTACGCAAGCCGCTCGCACAGAATCGTAAAGCACAAAAGCTGTCCCTTGCAGGACTCGCTCTTTACCGAAATAGCCGAAAGCATCGCCGCGGTTGCGGACAAGCTTAACGTACAGGCATACGACGAGGAAAGCGGAAACGGCATCCTTCGCCACGCGGTAATGCGCAAAAACCGCAAAAACGAGCTGCTTTTGTGTCTTGTCGTTACGAAGAAGCACCGCAATCTCGAGCTTCTTGCCGAAGCGGTTGCCGAAAGGCACAAGGAGATAATCGGCGTACATATCAACCTGAACAAGCGCCGCGACAACGTTATTTTCGGCGAGGAAACCTATTGCCTGCTCGGCAGTGAGGTGCTCACCGATACGCTTTGCGGAAAGACCTTCGAAATCTCGCCCCGCGCATTTTATCAGGTCAATGCCGATATGGCGGAAAGGCTGTATCTGCACGCCAAGGAGCTCGCAAGGCTCGAAAAGGACTCGATAACGATACTCGACCTTTATTGCGGCGCAGGCACGATCGGGCTTTCTCTTGCAGGCGAAAACGACAGACTTTGCGGCGTGGAAATTATCGATGCCGCCATAGAAAACGCGCGCAGAAACGCGTACCTAAACGGCAGAAGCGAAAAGGACACGCTTTTCGTCTGCGGCGACGCGAGTGTCGGTGTCGAGGAATGTAAGCGCAAATTCGGCAAGCCCGATATAATTATCGTCGACCCGCCCAGAAAAGGCTTGGAAAAAGAGGTTATCGAAACCGCGGTCAAGGCAGGTCCCGAAAAAATCGTTTATATTTCCTGCGACCCCGCAACTCTTGCCCGCGATTGCGCGATTTTTGCCGAATTGGGTTATTTCGCGAGCGAAGCGACCCCCTTCGACCTCTTCCCCCGCACAGGGCACGTGGAAACCGCATTGTGCTTGTGCCAAAAGGCACATCACGAAATGAATCTCAACCCCGCACCGTTTAAAAAAATCAAAAACGGACAAAAAACGATAGAGCTTCGCCTTTACGATAAAAAGCGCAGGCTTATAAAGGTCGGCGACACCATCACCTTTACGAACAACGCAAGCGGCGAGACTCTGAGCACCGCCGTAAAAAAGCTTCACCGCTTCGACAGCTTCGCCGAGCTTTACTCGTCTCTGCCGCTTTTGCAGTGCGGATATACCCCCGAAAATATCGAAAGGGCGCACCCTTCCGATATGGACCGCTACTATACCCCCGAGGCTCAAAGCAAGCACGGTGTTGTGGGTATCGAGCTCTGCTCAATCAAGCCGATTACAGACGAAAGCACCGTGTAGGATACCACGCGAAAATATTCTTACAAAGGAGCTTACTGTATGAACGCAAAAATACTTTCCGAAGCACACAAATTCTGCTCCGACAACAAAAAAGAGCTTATGAACAACCAAAAATGCGGCTGTTTTTATTGCTTGGAAATTTTCGAATCAAAGGAAATAAAGGATTGGGTTGCCGATACCGAGGGTACGGCGATTTGCCCCTATTGCAAAATCGATTCGGTTATCGGCGAATATTCGGGCTATCCGATAACCAAAGAATTTTTGGCGGAAATGAAGAAGCGTTGGTTTTAAAGCCGAAAAAACGCCAACCAAGCCGCGCCGAAATTGAAAGGATGATTTTTATGAAAAAGAAATTCAGAGCACTGTCGCTGTGGTCGTTTATTCTTACGGCGGTTATATTCGCCGCGGCATTTTACGTGTTCCACTACGTTACCGCCGACGGCAGCTTTACCCTTGTTTACCACAAGGAAGCGGGCAAGCCGCTTGTTTCGCAAATGCTGGCGAATTTGGGCGTGCTCTTCCTCTTCAGCGGTATACTTAATCTGCTTATCGCAAAAATCTTCTTTCCGAACGATTAAACAATGAACGATATGTTAATTATGCAAAACTGCGATCTTCACACACATTCGAATTATTCCGACGGGACCTACACCCCCGCCGAGCTTATAGCAGAGGCGGAGAAAATCGGTCTTTCGGCTGTTGCGCTCTGCGACCACAACACCGTTTCGGGTCTGCCCGAATTTTTATCGGCGGCAGAGGGCAAAAAAGTAAAAGCCGTTGCGGGAATAGAAATTTCCACCGATTACGGCAAAACCGAGCTTCATATTGTCGGACTCTTCATTAAACCCGAATATTTCGCACGGGTCGA
>JAGBWF010000090.1 GCA_017629895.1 Clostridia bacterium | reverse complement strand
CGGAAACGTCAAAGCATGGACGTGCCATCCCGTACCGTCTAAAGACGTTATAAGTAGTATACCGAACATCTCCAAAGAACAGTGGGAAGCACTTGTTGTTTCAACGTGTACCGAACAGTACGCAAAAATGGGCGAGTCTGTAGTGGCTCGAATTGCCTCCGCAGACGAGGCGGTACGTCCTCCCCATGCCGAGCTCATTTACAATGCACAGTTGGGGGGATACGCGATCCAATTTCAGGGCCGTATAGTGTTGGAACACAGTAATGGTGTCAAAGAGAATAAGCAATTTGATTTTGCTATACCCTTGATACAAAATTAACTAACAACACAAAAAGGAGAAGCGCGTGCTTCTCCTTTTGTTATGCAAATTTTTACTTTTTAGCGTTTGCGAGTGCCTTTTTTACCGCAGGGAAGATCGCCTCTGCCATCGAGAACTGACCGAGGTCGTTCGGGTGGAGGTTATCGACGGAATAAAGGTCGCGCATTTCCTTTGTAAAGAAGCTTGCGGAATCGACGAAATAGACGTTCTTATCGCCGTTTGCGAGTGCACGCTCATAGGTTTCCTTTACCACTGCAACACGGGCGAGGTCGTTTTCGGTTGGGTCGGAATAATAGGGGTGGGTTACGAAAACAACGGGAAGCTCGGGCTTTGCCGCACGGATCTCGCGGAAGAAAGGCTCGTGGGTAGCCTTGAGCGTTTCCGCCGAGGGAGAGTTGTAATCGTAGTCCATTACGAAGCAGGAAATATCGCGGCTTGCGATACAGCGCGCAACCTCAAGCTCGCCCATAGCCGAGCCCGAAAAGCCGAAATTACAGCAATCGGAATCGAGCGCGCGGCAGATTATGTTCGCATAGGAGTTCGCAGGTCTCGAAACGCATCCGCCCTGCGTTATCGAGGAGCCGTAGAAGGCTATCGCGCCGTTGGTTCTCGGTGTGGGTGCGCCGAGCTTTGTAAGAACGTAGAAGCCGAGCTCGAGCTTTTCGATGCCGCCGTAAAGCGGAAGGTTTATCTGTACCTCCTTCGTGCCCTCTCCGAGCCAAACTTTACCGCTATTGTAATTCGGGCTGTCCGCGAAGGTCTGCATCATATTGCCGACGTATTTGCGGTTCGTGCCGGTGCCGATGTAGATATCTATACCGTATGCGCCTCTGTCGCAGAAATGGTGCATGCCCGTGCTCGACGAGCGGTTATAGATACGCACGCCCATCTCGTTCGCGGTGGTGGTGAAGCGTATCGTGCCGCCTGCCGTGTGCTCGCCGAGACCTCTGTTCGCATCGGAGTAGGTTTCCCTTTTGTCCGAGTCAAGACGGTAATATTCGTTACCGTTATCTTCGGGGCGGAGTATGCCGCCGAGCTCAAAGGGAGCGCATCTCGTATCGATGTATATAAGCCCGTCCTCGCTTGCGGAGTTGCGGGTAAGGTGGCGAAGCCATTTCATATTGCGCTTTGAAATGCGCGTTTTCGAATTGCAGGGTTTTCCGAAGGAATATTTTATCATTTCCTGTCTCCTTTTCGATTTTTTTGTATTATAACACAGTTTTTTTGTTATTGCAATATGCAAACACAGGTGTTATAATATCATTGAGGTGATGCTATGAATTCCCTTTCGACCGATAAAACCCTGCTTTTAATAATAAATCCCGTTGCGGGCAAGGGCCGCGGCAAGCGCCTTCTTTTCGATATTGCCGAAAGCTTCACACAATACGGCTACCGCGTATCGATCCTCCCGACCGAGCGCGGCGAAATAACCGAAAATATAATCGCGCTTGAGGCACACAAATATTCGCTCTGCGTTGCCCTCGGCGGCGACGGCACGCTCAATACCGCGGTGCGCGGCATACTCAAAAGCGATCGCGACGTCCCGCTCGGCTATATCCCTCTCGGCTCGACGAACGATTTCGCCTATTCGCTCTCGCTTCCGAAGGATATCTCAGTCGCCTGCAGGAATATCGCCTTCAACGAGCCCCGCCATATCGATATCGGCTGCTTCAACGGCAAGCCCTTCGCCTATATCGCCTGCACGGGTATGTTCGCCGACGCTTCATATATGACAAGCCAGCAATTGAAAAACACGCTCGGCTACGGCGCGTATCTCGTCAAGGCGCTCCCCTCGCTCCTCGGCACCCGAAAGGCGCGCTACACGGTCGTTGCCGACGGCGAAGCTATCGAGGGCGAATTTCTCTTCTGCTCGGTTTCGAATACCCTCCGCGCAGGCGGTGTGATAAAGCTCCCGCGTGATGACGTCCGCTTCGACGACGGATATTTCGAGCTCACGATGCTTAAGGCACCAAAAAATCTCGCCGACGGCAGCTCGATGGTAAACGACCTTCTCTATTCAAGGCTCGATACGCAAAACTTCCTGCGCCGCAAGGCAAAAAATATCAAAATCACGGTCGGACACCCTTCGGGCTGGTCGCTCGACGGCGAAAACGGCGGCACCACCGATACAGCCGTCATCACCGTCCGCGAAAAAGCTATCAGATTTGTTTATTGAATAGTTTGTAGTTTGTTGTTTACGAGAGAACCTTTTTTACAAAAAAGG
>JAGBWF010000089.1 GCA_017629895.1 Clostridia bacterium | reverse complement strand
TCTGAACGTATGGAATACCGTTCTGCCGACACGCCCTATACGTTTCCGTCCGTTTTTGGCGAAGATAACGCGCAATCTTGCCTTCGATAAATACGACGAAGCAAGCCGAAAAAAGCGCATCCCGCGTGCTTCTCTGCTTTCGTTCGACGAGTTAGAAGGGTTTGTTTCGAACAAAAGCACGCCCGAAAGCGAGCTTGAAGCAAAGGCGATAAGTGAAGTTATAAATTCCTACCTAAAAAACACCTCCGACAAAAAGCTGTATATTTTCGTAAGCCGCTATTTCTTTGCGATACCTATTGCGAAAATAGCAGAAAAGCTCGGCTGCAGCGAGGCTTCCGTGAACAAATGCATCGCGGAAATAAAAAAAGAACTGCGAAAAATATTTGAAAGTGAGGGTATTGATATATGAAAAAGTTCATAAAAGCTGTCGGGCAGATAGACGAAGAGCTGCTCGAACGATACGATAATATCGAAAAATCGCTTGTTCCCAAAAGAAAGCGCACGCGTGTTTTGAAAATCGCGGCACTTGCGGCGTGCTTATGCTTGGTTTTCGCATCGGTTTTTGCGGTTCTGGAGCTTGCAAGCGGTGATACACTGCCGACGTACAGCGGCGTACCGACGGAATCCGGTGATATTCCTACCCAGAGCGGTATATCGGGCGAATCCGGAGAAGCTTCCCAATTCGTTCATCCCGAAAGCTCCGTGCCCGAAGACCCTCCTGCCGAGCTGGACGCAATTTACAGCGGTGAGCCCTTGTGGCTTAATCCGTCGAACGGCTCGCAGGGCGGAGGCGGAGACGGAGAAGCGGCAGAACCGCCACCCGCAAGCACTCTGTTTTATTACGGAATGACGGCAGTGGGCAGAGTTAAGGAGATCTCCCCCGACACCTACGCACGAATAGGTGCATCTGCGTCAGAGCTGAGGTACCGTATAGCCGTAATGGAGATAACCGAAGCGGTGTACGGCAATAATATCCCCGACGAGATCTACCTTATGATACCGAGCTATTTGGACGTAGAGGCTCTTTTGAACTACGACGAGATGATCTTCGCGTTTAAGCAAAAGGGGTTCGAGAGCTACGTGCTTGCAAACGAAACCAAAAAGCGAGCCGAAGCGTTTTCGGTGATGTTTCAGACCGTACCCGGATTTGCCGAATTCTGCTTTATTCCCTTTACCGACGGAGTGTTCGATATTTCGCTTTGGCGCGAGAAGGGCTTTAATAACCAATTCTACTTCCAAGAAGAATATATGTATGAATTCTTCACGAACCCCGGAGAATATCAGGTTCAGATCGGATATACGCTCGGGCAGGCAAAGAAGGCGATTCTGGACACCTACGCAGAGATGAGATATCCTCCGCTTGACAGAGTTCTTTATTCGGATATATTCAATTCCGATGCCGCGAAAGCGGTGCTTGAGTACTGCACGCCCTTCAAAAACGGTATTTTCGCACAGGATGCAGTCGTCCATAACAGCTCGGCAATATTTTTCGAACGCTATATTTACGGCTTTCCCACAAACGAAGTAATACGCATACGCGAATCCGACGAAAACGCAACCTATTACGGCGAAAGGTTTACCGAGGAAGAAATCGAGCGTTTGCCGAATATCGCGAATTTCTTTGAAAGAACGGATATATATTCGCTTTCTCCGATGCATACCGATATCGGCGATAAGCACACGGTGAGCAAGCCTATGCTTTCGGGCAACTACGTAAAGCTCGGCGGAAAAATATATTCGATCGCGCGCATTGCCTGGAAAATAGTTGACGACAGAAATTGGTACTGCCTCGACGACAGCTATTTCCTTATCTCCGAGGACGGAAGCGCAACGCTTATAGAGCGCGAGGATTTAAGGGCGATCGTCGGAGACGAATTCGTAACAAGCTTTAAATACAACGAATTTATCGAAGAAATCGCAATATGCGAATAAACGAAAAAAGAGGTTGCGTTTTGCAACCTCTTTTCGATATGCAATTTAGAAATTCTGTCTGTGTGCCTCGCGGATAATTGCGAGCTGCTGGCGAACCTGATAAAGCTTGATATCGTGTTCTCTGCCTTCGGTAAAGAGTGCATAAATCTGATCGTAATAGGTCTGAACAGCGGCAATAAAGGGAGCCTGAGGGTCGCCGTCCCACGATTCTTCGTACCACTTGAGCGATTCGGAGCAATATGCGGGAAGCTTTTCTTCACCCATGGTAAGACTTTCACGGATAAGCTTCTGCTCGGGTGCTTCCTCTTCTTTGAAGTACTTCCAATCGATATGAGCCATATTGCCCTTAAGAGTACCGCGGGTACCCTCTACCTTATAGGTATATGCAGGATAAGCATCGCAGGAAGAAATATCGAGGTCGATAATAGGTCTATCGGGTGCTTTGAGGATAAGCTTGCAATAGTCCTCTGCATCACCGAAGGTATTGCAACGGTCCATGTGGCAGAATACCTGAGGCATACCGTCGTAATAATCGAGAATATTAAGAGCCTGATCGAGCGGGTGAGGACCGGTGTTTGCAAGGTTGCCGCCGTTGAAATCAAGACAGCACTGCCAGTCCCAGCGTCTTGCAAAGCCGTTGAACTGAACGCCGACGTGAACGATTCTGCCGAGCTTGCCGGAGGCGATGACCTCTTTGACCTTTAAGAAATAGTTCGCAAAGCGGCTCTGCTGGAATACGAGAAGATTCAAACCCTTTTCCTTTGCGATAGAAACGAGAATATCGTATTCTTCGACAGTAGGAACGAAGGGCTTTTCGCAAAGCACGTTGAAGCCGTGCTCCAAAAGATCCTTGGTTACAGCAAAATGGAAATGGCTGGGGAGAGAGTTTACGACAAGGTCGATATCGTCTCTCGAAAGAATGTCCTTATAATCCGCATAAACGTCGCAGCCGTATTCAACAGCGGCACGCTCACGGCGGATTTCCATTTGATCGACAACCGCAACGACCTTAAAGCGTTCGGTGTCCTTTTTTAGATGCAGACCGTGGATATCACGTCCGCTTCTGCCCTGACCGAGTATAGCGATACGAATCTGTTTCATATTTTTATCTCCTGTTTAAAGCTTTATACCGCTATTATAACAGATTAACGCGAAAAGTAAATACCATTCTACAAATTCGGGATTATTTTTTTAATCTCCTCCCGCCCGTCGAAAAGAGTAAATTCGCCGTTGCAGACAAAAAATCCCCCATTGACTATTCCCCTTCTCTGTTTTTTCGGAACCAAAGAAAGCAGCTCCTTGATCTCGCCTTTTGTGAAAAAATCGCCGAGTCGGCATTTATTTCCGCTTTCTGTCGAAAAAACCTCGCAGATACGCTTTTTATATATCTCCTCTTGCCCGTTTGTAAGAGTGATATCGGTTACTACCGATAGGTATTTTTCGTCTCTGCAGGCGTTGCTTACAAGCAGCGCGGAATAGGGCGGAAATTCGCCCCCGCGGGAAAGGAAATCCTCTCTCGCCAGCCCGAAAAGAGTTGTTTTCGCGAAATCGCGGAAGGAAGAGCAAAGCGATTTATAATATTTTTCGGCGTGGCGCGCAAGCGGATGCTTTTTATCGCATTTAAGCTCGATACCTTTTATATTTATCCTCAATATCGGCGTTCGGTCCTCGCAAAGCGTTTCTTTATAATTAAATTGCTCGATATCGGCTCGGTATTTTCGTGTCATTAATCATCACCAATAATATTCTATTCGTTATTAACCCGCGAAATTACAGCCGTAAGCTCTATCGCCGATACCGAAACGGCAAGCGGCACCGAAATGAACCCGAATTCCGCGCTTGCGCTTTTGAAAAGCAGCAGCACACAGCAGACCGCGCTGCCGATAACTCCGCCTTTTATACGTTCGGAAGGCGATATATTTCCAATACATCCGACCGACAGGCAAGAAGAAAGCAGGCAAAACGCAACCGCGAGTATTTCCGAGGTATTCGGGCTTTGCGGAGCCGTAAATTCTGCGTTACCGAAGGAAACCGCGGTGATATATACGGCGAGCAGAGCGGTTATAAAAAATATCGGAGTGCAGATATAGAGCGCGCTTTTTCGGTTATACGCCGCAATGCCCGAAGCAACGACGGAGCTAACCGCGATAATGCAGGCACGCACCGCTCCGAGCGCGCTCACCGATTCGCAAAGCAGCGAAGCCGAGCGAAAAAACACCGAGCAGGCAACCAAGACGGCAAGCAGAGGCAGGGGCGGCTTTATTTTTTTCGAAAGCGGCAGAAGGACGAGCGTTAAAAGCAGAGAAAACGGCGCGCATCCTCCCCCGAAGGCAAGCGAAACGGCGAGATTTGCTATCGGCACCAACGCGCAGATAAATATCATTCCCCGCCACCGAGCCTTTCTGCTCTGCCGAGAGTCCTTTTCGGCCAAGCGAATATAAAATCCTGCATTCCTCTCTTCGAAAAGGGTGAAAGCGGAGTAAGATAGGGCACGCCGAAGCTGTTTTTTCCGCACAGCGCAAGCAAAAGAACGGCAACCGCGATGCCGATGCCGTATATCCCGAAGATTTCGGCCAGCAAAAGCGACAAAAACCGTGCGAGCACGATGACGTACATATACGACGGGGTTATGAACGCGCAAACCGCCGAAAACGCGACCGTTATCACCCCGACCGACGAAACGATACCTGCCTCGACAGCCGTGTTTCCGAGAATTATCGAGCCGACTATACCCACCGCATCGCCGACGGTTCGCGGCATACGCACACCTACCTCACGCAGTATTTCGAAAAGAAACAGCACTGCGGTTATCTCCCAGAAAAACGACAGCGGTATATCCCTGCGCGAGTCGGCTATAAGTCCCAAAAGCTCCTCGGGCATTTCCGAATAGCTGTACGAAACCGCGGCACACAGCACGGCAGGCGCGAATATTGCCGCGGCAAACGCTATAATGCGCAAAAATCTTATAAATGTGGCGTAATAGGGGGTATGAAGATAATCGTCGGACGCCTGCAGGCTTTCGGCAAAAACAAACGGAAGCGTGAGCACAAACGGGCTTCCGTCAACGATTATTGCTATCCTGCCCGACATCAGCTTTGAAGCCGCCTTATCGACCTTTTCGGTGCTTCCGCAATTCGGAAGCAAAGTATCGCGCTTGCCCGAAAGCAGCATTGCGATATTCGCGCTGTCGGTTATAACGCTCGCGCTTATATTCGAAAGGCTCTGCTTTATCCGCTCGATAAGAGCGGCGTCCGCCCTGCCCGAAACGAAGGCCATTATCACCTTCGTCTGCGAAACGCTCCCCACGGTGAAATGCAAAAATTTAAGCTCGGGGGTGCGGATATACTTGCGGAGAAGCGCCATATTCGTTTCGGCATCCTCGACAAAGCCCGATTTCGGTCCGCGCACGGTTACGTCGCTCGAGGGCTCCTGAACG
>JAGBWF010000006.1 GCA_017629895.1 Clostridia bacterium | reverse complement strand
CATTTGTGACCACAAATGCAAAAATACGGCATATCTTTTTCAAGATACACCGTATTTTGAAAACTGTCCTTTAGGGTGAACCCCTATATCGCTTCTTTTTTGCTTTTATTCTATAAACATCGCGTCGCCGAAGGAGAAGAAACGGTATTTTTTCTCTACCGCCTCATTATAGGCGTTCATTGTGTTTTCGTATCCCGCAAAGGCGCAAACGAGCATAATAAGCGTGCTTTCGGGGAGGTGGAAATTGGTTATCATTGCGTCGACGCACTTGAATTTCACGCCGGGGTGAATGAATATCGAGGTCTCGCCCTCGTAAGCATGCACGATACCGTTATCGTCGGTTGCGGATTCGAGGGTTCTCACGCTCGTGGTGCCGACGGCGATAACCCTGCCGCCGCGTGCGTGCGCTGCGTTGATACGGTCTGCCGCCTCTTCCGTTACCTTGATATATTCTGCGTGCATAACGTGGTTTTTAAGGTCGTCCTCCTTAACGGGACGGAAGGTGCCGAGGCCGACGTGAAGAAGAACGCGCACGATCTCCACACCCTTTTCCTCCGCCTGCTTCAAAAGCTCGGGGGTGAAGTGAAGTCCTGCGGTAGGCGCGGCGGCGGAGCCGTCGGTTTTTGCATATACCGTCTGATATCGGCTCTTGTCGGCGAGCTTTTCGGTGATATAAGGGGGAAGGGGCATAAGACCGATGCGGTCGAGAATTTCGGTAAATACTCCGCTGTATTCAAAACGGATAACGCGCAAGCCGCCCTCGAGGATTTCGGTAACCACGCCCGAAAGCTCTTCACTATAGATTATCCTCTGCCCGATCTTCGTTTTCTTGCCGGGTCGGGTAAGGCACTTCCATACCTCGCCCTCTGCGCCTTCCACGCGTGAGAGCAAAACCGTTTCGATTTCGCCGTTTCTGCCCTCGGCAGTGCCGAAAAGGCGCGCGGGTATAACGCGGGTATCGTTTATAACAAGGCAATCGCCCGCTTTTAAATGGTCGATTATATCACAAAAGGTTTTGTGCTCGGTTTTTCCGCTCGTCTTGTCAAGGCGCAAAAGCCTCGAACGGTCGCGCTTTTCGCTCGGTGTCTGGGCGATAAGCTCCTGCGGGAGATCGTAAAAATACGTAGAACGCTTCAAAAGATCCATATCTGTTTCCTCTGCCGAAAAATAGGAATATACTGTATTATACAACACGGCGACAAAAAATTCAACAGAAAAGGAAAACAGACATGAAAAAAAGACTGATTTTTCGCGGAGCGGCAACCGCGCTCGTTACGCCGTTCACCGAAAAAGGCATAGATTATATCGCTTTTGCGAAGATGATAGATTTTCAGCTCGCAAACGGCATCGACGCGCTTGTGGTTTGCGGCACGACGGGCGAAAGCTCGACGCTTTCCGATTGCGAAAAGAAGGAGCTTATCGCTTTTGCCGTAAAGCAGGTAAGAAAACGCGTGCCGGTGATCGCAGGGACGGGAAGCAACGATACCAAACGCGCCTGCGCGCTTTCGGGATTTGCGTCTGGCGCAGGTGCGGATGCGCTTCTTGTCGTAACGCCTTATTATAATAAATGTACGCAAAAGGGGTTGGTTGCGTATTATAACGATATTGCCGATGCCTCGGGACTACCGTTTATCGCGTATAGCGTCCCTGCGAGGACGGGTATGAAGATCGAGCCCGAAACAGCGGCGAGAATTGCCGAAAACAAGCTTGCCTGCGGAATAAAGGACGCGGGTGAGAGCATTTCCGATACCGCGAGGACGATTTCGCTCTGCGGAGATGCGCTTCCGCTCTATTCCGGCAACGACGATAGGATACTGCCTCTGCTTTCTATCGGCGCGCAGGGGGTTATTTCGGTGATGTCGAATATGATTCCCGCCGAGGTGAAAAGACTGTGCACGCTTTTCTTCGATAATAATATAAGGAAGGCGTCCGAGCTGCAGAACGCGCTGACGCCGCTTTGCGAGATATTGAAATGCGAGGTAAACCCCATACCGATAAAAGCCGCGCTTGCGGAAATGGGGCTTTGCGAAAACATTCTGCGCGCACCGCTCACGATTTTGAGCGACGAAAACAAAAACGCACTGTTGAAAACCATTAAAAATCTCGATTTTTAGAAAGAACCGATATAAATAATAAAACGGCGAAATCCCCGACGCGTATTTTGTCGGGGATTCTTTAATAAATCAACGCGATTTGTGAGTTTCGTGCAAATAGTCCTCCGAGATTTGTTTAAAAGTGATATTTTTGGTATTATTGTCAAAAAAGTATTGAAAAGTCGGAACGGTTGTGTTAATATATTATCACTATAATTGCCGTATCGTATACGGCAGATTAAAAGGCATCCGACGTAACGCAAACGGGGACCGTTCCAAGCTCCGCTGAAACGGCGTCGGACCCTTTAAAAAAACAAGGAGGAAATTATGGAACACAAATTTTCGTTCAAGAAACTGTTGAGCTTGCTCTTAGTTTGCGCTATGTTGCTCAGCTCCTTCACGTTTCTTGCATTTGCTGACGAGCCTACCAACGTTGCACTCGGCAGCAAGTATGAAATCGTTGGCTTGACTCCTTCGGGAAGTTATCCCGATACCGACAACAAAGAACTTACCGATGGTACAAGAGTTGACGGCAACTACAAAGACAGCGGTTGGGTAGGCGTAATACTTACCAGCACCGTTCGTTCGTTCGACGTTGTTGTTACTCTCGGCGACGGCGAAACCGTTTATAACATCGATAAGATCGTTGTTAACGCAGGTGCAGCAGGCTGTACTTGCGGCGTTACCGAACCCGATCTTAAGGCATTCTATTCCGTTGACGGCAGCGAATGGCTTGAATTCGGTTCTTACACCCCTACCGGCACTGACGCTACAAACGTTAACGCTACTATGGCGGTTGACACTCCCGTAGCTGCTAAGTACATCAAGGTTAACGTTGGCAGAGCAGTTGGCATCGGCAACCTTATGTGGCTCGGCGAAATCGAAGCATACGGCGAAGAAGCACCTGAAGCGCCCAAGGACAAGGTTTCGATCGTAATCAGCGGCGAAACCAACGTTATCGGCGGCGTTGACGCGGCAGTTGAAAAGCTTACCGACGGCGATTGGGCTCTCGATGCAGAAGCATGGGGCGGCAACACCGACGGCGTAGTTCTTATTCAGAACACCGCTGCTACCGATGCAAGCAAGAGAGAAGCAATTCACCTCATTTATGAATTTGCTGAAACTCCCGAAGCATACAACACCATCAAGCTTGGTCTCTACTCCAGCGTAGAATCCATGATCGGCTTCCCCACTGAAGAAGACGTTTACTTCTCCAACACCGGCGAAGACGGTAGCTGGGTAAGCGGTTATGACGATATCGGTTATGGCGAAACCATTCCCGACGCATACACCACCTTCGACGGCGATCCCACCAAGCCCGGTACTGTAATTGCAGAGGTTAGAATCGAAAGCCCTGTTACTTACAAGTACGTTAAATTCGTTTTGAGATATCCCGAATCTCCCTTCACCGAAGAAAACGGCTATACCAACGGTACTGCTAAGCCCAGATGGGAATTCTTCGGTCTTACCGAAATCGCATTCGAAAACGTTGAAGTTTCTTCCGTAATTACCGACTTCAACGCGGCTGAATACTGGGAATCCCGTTACGGCAGAGGCAGCGGCTCGTTCGGTTACACCGACGCTGATGCTTACGCAGTAGCATGGGACAACTTTATCGACAACAGATTCACTCAGCTCGCATTTGCTCCTGTTGCAAACGCAGAAAACGTATATGAAATCGTTGCTAAGGAAAACGGCGCAAACGCGCTCGACTTCCCCGAAGGCGGCTTCATCTGGCTTGCATTCACCAATGCAAACGCAGGCTCCGCAGGTAAGGCAGCTATCGACCTCTTCGGAACCATGTCCGTTGGCGAAACCTACAAGTTCACCGGCTTCGACTTCGAAAATGGCTTCGTTGTTAAGGATGCGACTATCAAGTCGTGGTCGCCCCTTCCCGAGCTCTACTGGCCTGTTGGCGAGTATGACGTGAACGAAACCGATGGCAACATCACTCCTCACCACGCATGGGGTTACGAATTCACTCTTGATACCGTAAACTCCATCACCGGCAACACCACCGCTCTCTTCACCACCGAAGCTGCATATGTTGCAGGCGGCGTTGGTAAGTGGAGCACCAAGATCGTTCTCGCTCCTACCGATAAAGCGGGCGTTTACACCGTAGACGCCGTTCACAAGACTACCGGCAAGAAGGGCGACGCTGACGTTTCCGAAGGCATCATCTCCTTCGACGGCGGCAAGCTCGTTATGGTTGTTCAGGATGCCGGCACCAGACCCGAAAAGAACGAAGACGGCACTCTTAAGTTCCCCAACTGGGAAGAAAGAGCAGCTGCTTGGGGTCTTATGAGCACTGTTGGCGCAAAGGTTACCCTCGCAGGTATCGACCTTGCAGCAGGCACTCATGAAAACGGCACCATCACCGTTCAGGATGCTCCCAAGAACGTACTTCTCGGCGTTGAATTCAACAAACTCACCGGTACCTACTAGTCCTACGGCAGCGTAGCTACCAGCGGTTTGGAACTTACCGACGGCTACTATATTACCGCAGAAAACCTTAGCGGCGCGCTTTATGCTAATGATAATGTAGCAGGCTTCGGCGGCCTTAAAGACAGCACTCTTGAATTAGAGGGCGCTTTGGACGCAACCTATTCGATCAACAAGATCGTTGTTCACTACGCAAACGGTAAGACAGGCTCCGGCATTTGCGAACCTGCTACCATCAAGGCGTTCTATAAGAACGGCGACGGCGAATGGACTCAGTTCGGCGAAACCTTCGTAAGCACCGAAACTGATGAAAACCAGGGCAACAACAGCTTCTTGATCAGCACTGTTACATTTACAGGCGCTCCTGTTGAAGCAACCAATATCAGATTTGAACTCACTCCCAGATCGGGCAAGACCATGGTCTTCATCTCCGAGCTCGAAGCTTGGGGCGAAGAAGTAGTTGCTGAACCCGAAGAACCCTTCGAATATCCCGAAGGATATATCGTTGTTGACGGCGAAAGCGGCAAGTGGCAGGCAGACGAAGGCGACTTCGATTTCGGCTACAACTACGCAGTAGACGGCGACAACCTCGTAGTTAACGTAATCGTTAACGATGATCTCGTTGCTGCAGGCGCAGACGCAGGCACAGGCAACGGCGTTGCTACCAACATTCGTCTCTGGGTCAACACCGGCGCAGCTAAGTGGGATAGACTCTACGACGGCTACATCAAGGGCGACGTAGCAGCACTCTACTCCAAGAACAGCGCAAGCGTTGAAGGCACCGAAGGCACCATCGCACTCGCTGATGGCGTATTCACCTTCACCATTCCTCTTGCAGAACTCGCAGGCGATAAGAACGAATTTCAGTTCACCATCTGCGTTTCCAACACCGATGCTGAAGGCAAAAACAACTGCTGTCTCTACGCATTCTGCGAAACTTTCGCATGGTCCGCATGGGACGCTGAAAATGCTCACACCATCGTTGTTAAGGAAGAAATTGTACCCTTCATCATTCCCGTTGGCTCCGTTAACGCTTACGGCTGGGGCAATGACGGTTATCCCGTTATCCTCGCTTACGGCGACGGCGCTACCGTTGCAAGCACAGTAGGCGGTACTTGGTTTGAATGGTGGTTCAAGGTTAAGGCTGAATGGAACGAAACCGAAGGCGCATTCATCGTTAACGCAGTTGCACCCAGCGGCTCCAAGGCGTATGAAGAATGGACCTTCAATGCAAATGAAATCGTACTTCTCGTTTACAGCGGCACCGAAACCTATGCAACTGTAAAGGATATTATTGCTAACCTCGCTATCGGCGATAAGCTTTATGCTTCCGGATTTGATTTCACCAACGCTTCCGCGAACAACCTTATCGTTGACGGCAAATCTACAGTTAACTTCTCGAATGTTGAATTCGAAGAAGAACCCACTCCCGAACCTCCCGTAACCTCTCAGGTAGTTAACGGCTTCAACGTTAAGCACTACAATGACGGTTCCGAAGGCTCGAGCGGCGCGTTCATCTTCACCGATGCAGAAGCATACGCAGGCGGCGGAAACTACCTCTGGTGGAGACAAGTTGCATTTGCTCCCTCTGCTGACGTTGAAGGCTACTACGAAGTAGTTGCTATCACCAACGGCGAAGGCGGCGAAAGCGGCGGTCACGAAATCGCAGAAGGCGGCTTCATTTGGATCGCATTCGAATGGCCCGAACTTGCAGGCTCCTCCGGTGTTTATGCACTTGGCATTATGAACACTCTCGCAGTAGGCGACCTCGTTAAGTTTAACGGCGTTGATATCGCTAACTGCACCACTACTGAAGACGCTTCCGTTGAAAAGTACGTTGCTCCTGTTGATCCCAACGCTCCCGTGAACGTTGCACTCGGCAAGGACTACGTAATCTCCGGCTGCGGCACTCCTTACGCACAGTATCAGGCACTCCTTACCGACGGTAAGATGATCAACACAGTTTCCTACGATGCAAACTGGTTCACCTTCTACTGCAACGGTAACGATTCCTCTATCATCAACGCTCCCGATCACATCGGTTACGTTATCATCGATCTTGGCGCGCTTTACGATGTAAGCACCGTTAAGGCACACATTATCGCTCCCGGCGTATCCGGTATCAAGGGACCCAAGTCTGTTAAGGCTTACTTCTCTGCAGACAACGAAAACTGGTCCGAAGCATACGTGCTCGATATGTCCGCATTTGCAGATCCTACTGCAGCATTCTACGCAGTAGCAGAAGCAGAAGCTCAGGCACAGTACGTTAAGGTAGAATTCGAGCTCGACGGCGTATTCGCTTTCGTTAACGAAATCGAAATCTACGGCGAAGAAGCTGCTACCGAACCCGTAGAACCCGCATACAAAGAAGGCCTCACCATCGAAATCGACGACACTCTCGTTGGTTGGATTGGCGACGCAAAAGACCTCGAAACCATCGAAACCGGTCTTACCGACGGTAACTGGGGCGCAGGCGACGCAGGCGACTGGTCCAACGCTTCCGGTATCTATCCCTTCATGAACAAGGTCTGCAAAGACGGTTCTGTACATCCCGAAGTTAACTTCATCTACAACTTCGGCGAAGCTACCGACGTTAACACCATTAAGCTCGGCGTTTACTCCAGCTACAATGTAATGATCGGTTATCCCTCGAGCCTCATCTACGTTTACACCTCTGAAGACGGTGCTAACTGGTCCGAAGGCATCGAAGCATACCTCGATCTCGATATCCCCGCAATCGGCAACGAAGGCTCTGTTTCCACAACCCTTAAGCTTGCTGAAACCATTAACGCTCAGTACGTTAAGGTAGTTCTTTCCTTCCCCGACAGCCCCTTCGAAGAAAAGGTAGTTTGGGAATTCATCGGTCTCACCGAAATCGAATTCGACTACGTTCCTGTTACCTCTAACGTAGTTACCGACTTCAACCCCAGCGGCTACAAGGAATCCTTCGGCGGCGCTACCGGCGCATTCATCTATGATGATGCTGATATCTACGCTGCATGCGGCAACGACTGGTGGATCCACGTTGCATTCGCACCCGTAGCTGATAAGGACGGCTACTACGAAGTAGTTGCTGTCAGAGCACCTACCACCGGCAATTACCTTGCAATGCCCGAAGACGGCTTCATCTGGATGGCTTGGTCCTCCGCAGGTGATTCGCCCGAAACCGCAGGCGCATACGCACTCGCATTTATGAGCAACCTCAAGGTTGGCGATATCGTTGAATTCGTCGGCGTTGACTTTGCTAACCACACCACCGAAGCTGACGCATACGCAGAAGTTTGGATCGATCCCGACGCTCCCGTAAACGTAGCTCTCGACAAGGGTTATGAACTCTCCGGCCCCGTAGACTCTACCTACAGTGCAGACCTCACCGACGGTAACGCATACGCAGGTATGTCTTACGACAACAAGTGGTTCACCTTCAACAAGGCTAACTCTCCCGATGGCATCGGTTATGCTATCATCGACCTCGGCGGTCTCTATGACATCTCCAAGGTTGCAGTAAACCTCATCAACGAATCTGTTTCCGGCGTAGCTAAGCCCGAATACGTTAAGTTCTACGTATCCGAAGACGGCGAAACCTGGACCGACCTCGGCGAAGTTGCACTTCAGGACGTTCAGTCCTCTGCATACTGGACCGGCATCGAAGACCTCACCGTAACCGCTCAGTTCGTTAAACTCGAAATGAAGATCGGTGCACCCTTCTCCTTCATCAACGAAATCGAAGTATACGGTAAAGAAGCAGCATATAAGCTTCCCGGCCTCCCCGAAAACATCACTATCTGGGGCGCAGGCGCAGACGACATTGACGTTCTCCTCGACGGTTACACCGGCGTAGACGAAGTTAATAACTACGATGGCTTCCAGGATAAGCTTTACGGCTTCGGCAATGCTAACCTCGACGCTACCACCTACAGCTTCGATATCGAACTCACCGAAGATATGCATTCCTTCGACACCATCACCCTTTACTTCCTCGACTTTGCAAACGGCGGCGTAATGGTTCCCGATGCAGTTAAGTTTGTAATCGATGGCGAAGAATACGAAGCAGTTATCACTCCCAACGCTAACGGCATCGGCACTATCGTTGCTGAGCTTCCCGAAATGACCGAAGCAACCGTTGTTTCCGTAGTAGTTGATATGGCTGCATCTCCCTACAACTTCGGTATCTTCAATATGTTCACCGAAATTGAATTTACCGCATTTATCCCCGCACCTCCTGCTGAAATCGAACTCGTAGTAGGCGACAACAACGTAAC
The DNA here is from genome assembly GCA_017629895.1 of Clostridia bacterium. Lineage (GTDB taxonomy): Bacteria > Bacillota > Clostridia > Oscillospirales > CAG-382 > Coliplasma. The sequence goes on along the minus strand of JAGBWF010000006.1, from coordinate 5,592 downwards.
TGTTCCCAAGAAGGGCTCTGCAGTTGCAGTCACCGAATTCGAAGAAGATTACGTTATCACCGTTAAGGGTCAGTGGGGCATCACCATTATGATTAACGGTACCGTATACTATCCCAACAGAATGGGCGTTATCGAAGCACAGCTTCCCGCAGGTCCGAGCGAAGTTATCTTCGTGAACGACGGCGATGAAGAAGTAACCTTCGTTGCAAACGTTGCAGCTCCCACCGTTGGCGATACTCCCGACGATCCCATCATTATCGACGAACTCGGCGACTTCACCGCTGAAATCAACGATAAGTATCCTCAGGGCGTATACTACACCTACACCGCTACCGAAGACGGCACTCTCGTTATCACCATCAAGTCCGAATCCGGCTGGACCTACACCGTTAACAACATTACCGCTGGTAAGTACGGCGACATCCGCTGCTCCGACGATAAAGAGCTCGTTATCTCCGAAATCCTCGAGGTTAAGGCTGGCGACGAAATCCAGATCGTTGTTAACACCTACGATCCCGAGAATCCTTGGGGACTTACCGTTGGCTCTGTTGAGTTCTCCGTTGCATACGATAACGGCGAAGACACCGTTGAAATCGCACTCGGCGACGTTAACATGGACGGTAAGATCGACCAGTACGACTACGTACTCGTTAAGCGTGCATACTTCAACACCTACACCCTCACCGAAGCACAGGCTGCAGTAGCAGACGCTACCGGCGACGGCAAGGTAGACACCTATGACTACCTCCTCATCGCACGTCACTACTTCAAGACCTTCGAAATCAAGGGTACCGTTGAAGTTCCCGCAGACGCAGTTCCTCAGAAGTAATTCAAAAGGAATTAATGCAATAGCATAAACAAAAGCCCTCCGCTTCGGCGGAGGGCTTCTTGTGTAACAACCGTTTTAGGCGCGTAATGTGGGATTTTTGAAAATGCAAGCGTTTTCAATGCGCAAAGCGTCTGTTTCTCCGCGCTCAGACGGTAGATGACTTTTTGTGTTGACATTTGAAGTTCGATATGGTAGAATAGAGCGCAGTAAGAAATATGCGGATGTGTCGGAACTGGCAGACGAGCCGGTCTTAGAAACCGGTGCTTATGCGTGCAGGTTCAAGTCCTGTCATCCGCACCAAAACTCCAAGTGCCCGCAGGGGCACTTGGAGTTTTGTTTTTAGAAACGGAAGGACATGAAGGGCGATTTTATTGACAAAACGAAGGGTGTATGGTAGTATAAAGTCAAAAGAGGTAATCTATATGAAAAAATCAGCTTTGCAAAAACCGATAAAAGAAATACTTTTGGGCAAGGGCTTTGAATGCATCAAGCCCAACGATTATGCCATAACTGCAGGCGACGGGTCTACCAAGCTGATTTTGCGCATACCCGACGGCAAAAAGGGTTTTATTTTGGCGGCACAATTCGCTGATTTCGGCGTATTCGACGGTGTTTTCACAAACGCGGTTATGAGGCAATACGATTTTGCGTATGTGATGGCTTACGGCGACATAAAGGAATATAGTGAAAGCGAAATACGCGATGCAACCGAGCGTGTTCTGGATGCTTATGAATGCTACTTATCGGACGGCGCGCGTGCGATAAAGGAGCGCCTTGACGGATGGACATTCGGCGACCTTGACGAGCGCGCTCGGGACGCTGTACAACGTTATTTCGGTCTGGCGGGCATCGACCCTTATTCGAAGGAATATCAAGTCGAAAAGTCAGATGAATTAAAAAGGCACGGCGGTGCGATCATTTTGACGCTTTGCGAGTATAATGAGCACAAGGATTTTTACGATTCCTATACACTGCTCGGCGGAAGAATAACCGTCGATGAAAAGAAGGAAACGGTTATGATATCCTTTGCACAAGAACGAAAACACGTGTAGGAATAAACAAGCAGGATAGCGTTTTTTCGAAAAGAACAAAAATCAAAGGCACGGAACAGAGAAAAGAGGAACGTTTTATGGGATATGTATTTATTAGCTATAGCTCTAAAAATCAAGACGTTGCAGATGCATTTCGTCAGATGTTGCGCAAAAACGGCATAGAAAACTGGATGGCACCGTATGATATACCTGTCGGCAGCGAGTATGCCGAGGTTTTATATGATGCTCTTACCGGCTGTTCTTGCTTGGTGCTACTCCTTACAGGCGTTTCGCAAAACTCTCAGTGGGTAAAGAAGGAAGTAAATATTGCGATTTCTAATTGCAAGCCTATAATTCCTGTCAAGCTGGAGGAAGTGGAACTGAACAGCGCGATGAAGCTGTATCTGAATGATCAGCAGATTGTTCTTGTGCGTACGTTGGACGAGAATTCCGAAAGCGTCCAGGGCGTGTTGAAAAGAATTGTTGCTCTTGCCGGTCAGACAAACGTTCCGCAGGGTGCTTCGACAACACCGACTGCACAGACTAAGACCGTTGCTCGTTTGGAATTTTCGGACGGTGTATACGAGGGTGAGGTTGCGGATGGCAAGTGCAACGGAAAAGGTAAGTTTACTTACGCTAACGGCGATGTGTACGAGGGCGACTACGTGGATGACAAACGCCACGGCAAAGGCAAGATGACCTACACTATCGGCAGTGTGTACGAAGGCGATTTTGTGGAAGACAATCGCCACGGCAAAGGTAAGTTTACTTGGTTTTTCGGCGATGTGTACGAAGGCGACTACGTGGATGACAAGCCCACCGGCAAAGGCAAATTTACTTACGCTGACGGCACAGTGTACGAAGGCGATTTTGTGGATGTCAGATTTCACGGAAAAGGTAAGTTGACTTGGACTAACGGCACAGTGTACGAAGGCGATTTTGTGGGTGGCTGGCGCACCGGCAAGGGCAAGTATACTTGGCCTAACGGCGAAGTGTACGAAGGCGATTTTGTGGTTGGCGGATTTCACGGAAAAGGTAAGTATACTTGGACTGACGGCGATGTGTACGAAGGCGATTTTGTGAATGACAAGCGCACTGGCAAAGGCAAGTTTACTTACGCTAACGGCAACGTGTACGAAGGCGATTTTGTGAACGGTAAATTTCATGGAAAAGGTAAGTATACTTTCGCTAACGGCGTTGTGTACGAAGGTGATTTTGTAAACGGAAAGTTTGTCGGCTGATTAGTAAAGTGAATCGGGAAACCAAGAACGAAATTCACCGACAGCGATTTTGCGTTGGATACGTCGAACGGCGAGCACGCGGAATCGATGATCGTCCGCAAAGGGACGTCGGAATAAGAAAAAACAGTGTATTTTCGTTTGAAAGTACACTGTTTTCGTATTTATTAAGGGTTTTAATTCCATTCCTCGCTGTTAATGCGGATATAGCTGAGTGCGTCGCCGTCCTCGACATCGATGTAGAGATAGAGATAAAAGTCGCGGGGCGTGCTTGTTGAATGGGAATAGTAGATGCTGTAATCGTTTTTAACCTTGTTGATATTGTTGGGGAGGCGTGCATCGAGCTCGGCTTCGGTCATGCCGATGGTTACACCGTTCGGGAGCTCGATATTCGCGTTGTCGCGGTCGTATATTGCTATATTTGTTACGACACAGTTTTCGGGTATCGTCTGATAATCGGCGAAATTGACGATATCGACCTCGATAATTGCATCTCCCTTCGAAAGCTTCATATCGTCCTCACAGCCTGCGGCAACGAATGCAGGCGCCGAGCTGACGGTCCAACCGTTATCGAGGAAGCACTTTACGGGCGCGGGGATGCGGTAGATGCCGCCCTCGAGCTTGAAATTGCCCGAGAAAATATCGTTTCCGAGCTCTGCGGGCGCGCTGTATTGCGAAATGAAATCGGGAACCGTGTCCTTCGTTTCGGTCTTGACCACGTCGGAGAAGCGGTAGCAGGCAAGCTCGATGACGTTTCTTTCGGTGTTTTCCTTATATACCTCGAAGCCTATGTAGGTCTCCTCGTCCTCGCTTGCGTATAAAAGCGATTCATAGGTATCGGAATCATCACGCGAATGAGGTACGCCGTAGGCAGAAGAGATCTCCGAAACGGTCGAGTTGACCGTGATTCCCTTCGCAAGCTCGATGCTTGCGCCGTTATCGGCGGAGACGGTAATCATAATAACAGGGCAATCGGAGAGCGGTTTTTTATCGCCGCTTCTGTTTCCGACGTCGATACCGACGGTCTTGCCGTTTTTAGAGATATTGAAGTTATCTGTCGAGAGACCGTTTACAAGCATTTCCGCGCTGTAGCCCGAGCTTGAAATCGCCCAGCCCTTTTCGGTAAAGTCGCTTATATTGCAGGGGAGCTTGAAAACGTCGCCCTCAAGAATAAAGGTGGCATCGTATACGTCGTCGGACATAACGAGCTCTTCTTTGCTCTCCTCGACGGGTGCGCTCGATTCGGCAATGCTTTCGGTGCTTTGCTCGGTAAGCGAGCTATCCTCGTTTTCCTCGCCGTCTCCCGAGGTGAGCGCGATGATGATACAGATCGCGGCGATAAGCGCGACCGCGATACCGATTATCGCAAAAAGCTTTTTGTTTTGCGGCTTTTTCGGAGCCTGCGGCTTTTCCGAATAGGGTTGCTTGAATTGATAGGTTGTTCCTTCGTCTCGGCAGGCGGAAAGGATAGACGCGCTTTCGAGGTTTTCGATAAAGCCTTTCAGCGAGCTTTGACGGTTGAAAAACATACGCTGGAAGCGCGCCGTCTGCATTTCGGTACCCTCGGGAAGCGCGACGCCTTCCTCGAGAAAGATAAGCAGCGAGGGCTTGCCGTGGCTTTTTGCGTAGGCGATCTCATCAAGACAGTTTTCGCTTTTTACCGAGTTTTTCGAAATAAATGCGACAAACGCATCGCAATCGCGCAAATGCGTTGCGATATTGTTCGACCATTCGGTGCCCGCCTCGATACCCTTATCAAACCAGATGCGGTAGCCGTGATTCTGCATTTCGGTTATCGCGGCAAGGACGGTTTCGGAATCCCTGTGCGAATAGCTTACAAATATGTATTTTTCGTTTCCGCCGTATGCGGTTGCCGTGCTGTTCATAAAAACACCGCCAATGAATTATTAGTGCTTTAAGAATAACATAATTCGAGCGATTTTGCAATAGCTTTCGGCTTTACAAAGCAACACAAATCTGTTATAATAAGAAAAAACGCGAAAGAGAGAAATATATTATGACCGTAAGCGAAAGATTTTTGAAATACGTTTCGTTCGGTACGAATTCCGACGATTGCTCCGAGACCTGCCCTTCGACCGAAAGCCAGCTCGTGCTCGGCAGATTTTTGGCAGAGGAATTAAGGGCAATCGGCTTGACCGAGGTCGAGCAGGATAAGGACGGCTACGTTTATGGCGTTTTGCCTGCGACGGCGGGCAGAGAAAACGATGCAAGTATCGGCTTTATCGCGCACATGGACACCAGCAACGACGTTAAGGGCGACGGAATCAAGCCGCAGGTCGTTGCATATAAGGGCGGGGATATTTGCCTTAACGACGGTGTAAGCATTAAATTAAAGGACTTTCCTTATCTCGAAAAATATATCGGCTGTGATATCATAACCTCCGACGGCACGACCCTTCTCGGTGCGGACGATAAGGCGGGCATTGCAGAAATTTTCACGGCGCTTGAATATCTTATAGCTCATCCCGAAATT
>JAGBWF010000088.1 GCA_017629895.1 Clostridia bacterium | reverse complement strand
GGTATCGATCTTACAGCCCCAGAACGCGAGCTTTCTGCGTGCGACCTCTTCATCGACCTCACGCGGAACCTTAATAAGCTTTTCCTCGATCTTGCCCTGATTGGTAACGAGGTGGAGTGCCGAAAGCGCCTGAATCGCGAACGACATATCCATAATTTCGGCGGGGTGTCCGTCGCCCGCGCAGATATTAACCAATCTGCCCTCTGCGATAACGTAAACGGTGTTGCCGTTGGGGAGCTTATAGCCGATAATATTGTTGCGTGCTTCGAAGGTTTCGACAGCGTATTCGCGAAGAGCCTTCATATCGACCTCAACGTCGAAGTGGCCTGCGTTTGTAAGTATCGCGCCGTCCTTAAGAAGCGGGAAATGCTTGGTGGTGATAACCTCGCAGTCGCCGGTAACGGTACAGAAGAAATCGCCCTCCTTTGCCGCGTCCTCCATAGGCATAACCGCAAAGCCGTCCATAACCGCTTCCATAGCGCGAATGGGGTCTACCTCGGTAACGATAACCGAAGCGCCCAAGCCCTTCGCTCTCATCGCAACGCCCTTGCCGCACCAGCCGTAGCCTGCAACGACAACCTTTTTACCTGCAACGATAAGGTTTGTGGTGCGGTTGATGCCGTCCCAAACCGATTGACCGGTGCCGTAGCGGTTATCGAAAAGATGCTTGCAGTCGGCATCGTTTACCAAAACCATAGGGAATTCCAAAATACTCTCGCGCGCCATAGCGTGCAGACGGATAATACCCGTGGTGGTTTCTTCGCAGCCGCCGATAACGTTGGGAAGAAGCTCGCGGTATTTGGTGTGGATAAGGTTTACAAGGTCGCCGCCGTCATCGATAATAATGTTGGGCTTGCCCTCTTCGATAACGCGCGAGATATGCTCTTCGTATTCTTCATCGGTACAAGCGTGCCACGCATAAACGTTGAGCCCGCCGTGAACGAGTGCCGCCGCAACGTCATCCTGAGTCGAGAGGGGGTTGGAGCCGGTGATATACATTTCGGCGCCGCCCGATGCAAGCACGCGGCAGAGGTATGCGGTCTTCGCCTCCAAATGCACCGAAAGCGCAACGCGAAGACCTGCAAACGGCTTGGTTTTAATAAATTCCTCTTCGATACCGCGAAGAAGGTCCATATTGCTCTTTACCCACTGTATTTTTGTTTCGCCGCTTTCCCAAAGCGTAATATCCTTAATAGCGTAAGACATATTATTTCTCCTTAATTATCCAAAAAATCTACGATTTTATTTATATTGTAATACATCTGCTCCTCGTCGATGGTGAGAAGCTCTTTGTTTTTCATAACCACGCGTCCGTCGATGATAAGCGTATCGGTTTCGCTTCCGTCGCAGCAATAGCATATCGCTGCGTAATAGTTGCGGAGCGGCGTGAGCTGAGGAACGTTCGTATCGAGCAGAGCGATATCCGCCTTCCAGCCCTCTTCGAGCCTACCGAGCTTTTCGAAGCCGAGCGCACGCGCACCGTTGACGGTCGCAAAATCGAGCGCCTTTTTCGCGGGGATCGCGGTGGAATCGTAATTCGTGCCCTTGTGAAGCAGAGTCATATAATTAAGCTCGGAGAACATATTAAGGCTGTTGTTCGAAGCCGCCGAGTCGGTACCGATACAGATATTTACACCCGCTTGGTCGAGCTGATATATCGGTGCGATGCCGTTGCCGAGCTTGAGATTCGATTTCGGGTTCGAGGCAACCGAAACGCCGTATTTCGCAAGAATCGAAATATCGTTTTCGGTAAGCTGAACGCAGTGAGCGGCAAGCGTTTTGTTTTCGAACAGACCGAGTGAAGCGACGTATTCGGTGGGGGTACAGCCGTTATCGCGCATGCAGTCGTTAAATTCCGCCTTGCTTTCCGAAAGGTGAATGTTGAGCCCAAGACCCAAGCGCTTTGCCTCCTCGGATATTTTCAGCAGATATTCCTTGTCGCAGGTATATATCGCGTGGGGCGCAAGCATAAATTTAATATTCTTTTCGTGCTTCCATTCCTCGATTTCTTTGAACTGGTCGTCGAGTCGCTTTTGTCCGCCCTCGCTTCCGACAAGCCCGCGGGAAACCACCGCACGCATACCGCATTCAGCCGCCGCGCGCGCGGAATTACCGGGGAACAGGTGCATATCGCAGAAGGTTGCACAGCCGCGCTTTATCATTTCGGCGCAGGAAAGGAGCGAGCCCCAGTATGCCTGCTCGCCGTTAAGCCTGTCCTCCTTCGGCATAACGCCGTTGAAGAGCCATTCCATAAAAGGAAGGTCGTCCGCCGCATTGCGAAGCGTGGACATATACATATGGGTGTGCGCGTTTACAAATGCGGGAATGGCAAGACGGTTGTTGCCCTCGATAATTTCATCGGCAACAAATTCGGGATCTGCCTTGCCGATTTTTGCGATAACACCGTCGGCGATTGCGATATCGGTAGTTTTAAGACCGTCGCCTTCGGGAAGAACGACGTTTTTGATAAGAAGCTTCATAAAAACCTCCGCAAATAACACAAAAAATAATCATAGACGTTATACGAAGTATATTATACTATGAAATTTATTGAAAATCAAGAAAAAAGGTTGATATTATTCAGATTTGGTGATATAATTAATCGGAAAAAATTTCGATTACGAAACAAGGTGCTGAAATATGTTTGAAATAATCAAAAAGGAATCGCTTAATCCCACCGTTTCGAAAATGGTTATAAGCGCTCCTCAAATAGCAAAAAAGGCAGAGCCCGGTCAGTTTATAATTCTTCGCGTCGATGAAGAAGGCGAAAGAATTCCCCTCACCATTGCCGATTACGACCGTGAAGCAGGCACCGTTACGATCATTTACCAGATCGTCGGCGGCACCACCAAGCTTCTCGATTCGAAAAAAGAGGGCGAATTTATCTGCGATTTCGTCGGCCCTCTCGGCAAAGCGACCGAAACCGACGGTATTAAAAAGGTTGCCGTTATCGGCGGCGGCGTGGGCTGTGCTATCGCGCTCCCCGTTGCAAAGAAGCTTCACGAGCTCGGTGCAGAGGTGCACTCGGTCGTCGGCTTCAGAAACAAGGACCTCGTTATCCTTCAGGACGAATTTACTGCCTGCAGCGATAAATATCTTATTATGACCGATGACGGCTCGATCGGCGAAAAGGGCTTGGTTACCGACGCGCTTAAAAAGCTTATCGAAAGCGACGAAAAATACGATGAGGTTATCGCTATCGGTCCGTTGATTATGATGAAGTTCGTTTGCAAGCTCACCAAGGAATACGGTATTAAAACCACCGTCAGCATGAACCCCATAATGATCGACGGCACGGGTATGTGCGGCGGCTGTCGCCTTACCGTTGGCGGCAAGGTTAAGTTCGCCTGTGTCGACGGCCCCGATTTCGACGGACACGAGGTTGATTTCGACGAAGCTATGGACCGCGGCGCAATGTACCGCGAATTCGAACGCCATTCCTATGAAGATACCTGTAATCTTTTGAACAAAAAGGTTTCGGAGTAAGGAGGAACGAGAATGCCTAATATGTCTTTAAAAAAGAACCCTATGCCCCACCAGCCCGCCGAGGTGCGCGCACGCAATTTCCAAGAGGTTGCGCTCGGTTATACCGCAGAGCAGGCTATCGATGAGGCAAAGCGTTGCCTTAACTGCAAAAACCGCCCGTGTGTTTCGGGCTGTCCCGTAAATATCGCAATTCCCGAATTTATCGCACTCGTCGCAGAGGGTGATTTCGAGGGCGCATATAACGTTATCACCCGTCAGAGCTCGCTTCCCGCCGTTTGCGGCAGAGTTTGCCCGCAGGAATCGCAGTGCGAAAGCAAGTGCGTCCGCGGTATAAAGGGCGAGCCCGTCGCTATCGGCAGACTCGAACGCTTCGTTGCCGATTGGCACAACGCAAACTGCAACACCCTTCCCACACGTCCCGAAAGCAACGGACACAAGGTTGCGGTTATCGGCTCGGGTCCTTCGGGCTTGGCTTGCGCGGGCGACCTTGCGAAAAAGGGCTATGAGGTAACCGTTTTCGAGGCGCTTCACGTTGCAGGCGGCGTGCTTGTATACGGTATCCCCGAATTCCGTCTTCCCAAGGCTATCGTTGCAAAGGAAATCGAAACGCTTAAAGCGCTCGGCGTTGAAATAAGAACCAACTACGTTGTCGGCAAAACGATTTCTGTCGATGAGCTTATGAAGGAAGAGGGCTTCGAGGCTGTATTTATCGGCTCGGGCGCAGGTCTTCCGAGATTTATGGGTATCGAGGGCGAAAATCTGAAGGGCGTTTATTCCGCCAACGAATTTTTAACCCGTATAAATCTTATGAAGGCTTACCGCGAGGACAGCAAAACTCCTATCTTCCGTGCAAAAAAGGTTGCGGTCTGCGGCGGCGGTAACGTTGCAATGGACGCGGCAAGAAGTGCGCTCCGCTTGGGTGCAGACGAGGTATATATCGTATATCGCCGCGGCGAAAGCGAGCTCCCCGCACGCGCCGAAGAGGTCGAGCACGCAAAGGAAGAGGGCGTAATATTCAAGCTCCTCACCAACCCCACCCGTATTATCAAGGGCGAAAACGGCTTTGTCGGCGGTATGGAATGTGTCGAAATGACCTTGGGCGAGCCCGATGCATCTGGCAGAAGAAGACCTGTCGTTAAAGAAGGCAGTGAATTCGTGCTCGACGTCGATTGCGTTATTATGGCGATCGGCACCTCACCCAACCCGCTTATCAAATCCACCACCGATGGCTTGGCGACAGAAAAATGGGGCGGCATCATTGCCGACGAAAACGGTCTTACCTCCCGCGAAAACGTATATGCGGGCGGCGACGCGGTAACCGGCGCGGCAACCGTTATTCTCGCGATGGGCGCAGGCAAAACCGCGGCAAGCGCTATCGACGAAAAGCTTAAAAACAAATAAACAAAAAGCAAATGCGTCCCTGCCGTTTTCGCGGTAGGGGCGCTCTTTTAAATAAACACTTTACAAAACCGAAAAAATATGTTATCATATAGCCAAGAAAACGAACAACGGAGGATACAAAAAATATGAAATGCCCTTCCTGTGGACATACCGAAGACAAGGTTATCGATTCCCGTCCCTCCTCGGACGGCGCATCTATCCGTCGCCGCCGCGAATGTCTTAAATGCCAGAAGAGATTCACGACCTACGAAAACATCGAAACGCTTCCGCTGATCGTAATCAAAAAGGATCTCTCGCGCGAAACCTTCGACAGAAACAAGATCCTCAATTCCATAATCCGCGCCTGCGACAAGCGTCAGGTTACCCTTTCGCAGATGGATGCCGTCGTTACCGAAATCGAAAACGCGCTCCAGAACACGCTTCAGAACGAAATCACCTCCGAGCGTATCGGCGAAATGGTTATGGAAAAGCTCAAGGAGCTCGATGAGGTTGCATACATCCGATTCGCTTCGGTTTACCGTCAGTTCAAGGATATCGGAGCATTTATGGCTGAGCTTCAAAAGCTTCTCTCGGAAAAATAACAAACGGCAGACACGTCTTAAACGATGCGGTCTGCCTGCTTTTTAGGATAGGAAAATGCCGAATAATTTTATTAACGCCGAGCATCTGCAAAAAATGCTCGATTCGACAGAGGATGCCGCGCTTTTGCTCGACCGTAGATTTCGCGTTGTCGAAATGAACCTCGAGGCAAGGCTTCATATTCCGCTTTCCGTCGGAACCGATATTTCGGAATGCTTTCTGAACGACGGCATCGACAAGCTTCAAAACATAATGAGCGGCGAAATCTGCTCGGTGGATATTATTCTCAACGAAGCGGAAACGACCGCGGCGGTTTTCTGCGCTTGCGACAGACTTCTGCTTTTTGTCGGCGATCTCGGATATTCGACAAGCCTCCGCGCTCCGAAATCGTCAGGCATCGGCGAAATCGGATGTGCTCGGCTTTGGTCGGTTGCGGAAAAGCTTATCGAGGAGGGATATCAGCTCCGCACGCTTCCTTTTTTCGATGTTTCCGCGGTGTCGGATGCGATTTTATCGGAAATTTCTTTGCAGCAGCCCTGCCTGCGAAAGCGCATACGCTTCGAAAACCGTTGCGTTGATAGCTTCGGCATCGGCTCCGAGCAGGGATTTACACTTATTTTTGCGGCTATATGCAGTCTGCTGCTCGATTTCTTGGGCGGCGAATCGATTACCGTAAAGTCCGAATGCGACAAAAACAGCCTTTATCTCGATTTTCTTTCATCCGAGCCTCGCTTTTCGCCTCTGCCAAGCATTCAAAGCGGCGAGCTTCGCCGTATACGCCTTATCGCCGAAGCTAATCTTTGGTCGTTTAAGGCGTTTTCGGATACGGGCGGCAGAGTCGGATATCGCCTTGTTTTACCGCTTGTCAAAAGCGGCGAGGAGTTCCTTGTGCGCGATATCATCTCCGAATTTATCCGCGAAACAGTCGCGCTCGCCTTTTCGGATGGGGCCCGAAATTCCGTTTGATTTCTTAAAACGAAAACTGAAACAGACCGAGAGAAATGAGGGTAGTTTTGGAGTGTGGGGTCCCCGAAAATGCTTGCATTTTTGGGGTGTCAAATTCGAGCGTCGCCTTACAAGAGTAAGGCAGTCGAAGTTTTTCTTCAAAGCCCTTGAAAATACAATAAAAAATCTCTATTCCTTATAAAAAGACAGTGCGCTTTCGTTTCGT
>JAGBWF010000087.1 GCA_017629895.1 Clostridia bacterium | reverse complement strand
GAGCCGCCGAACGAAAAATATCCCTTTTCCTCGCCGCGTTCAAATTTCTCGCGATGATTATTGTTTATCCTTCCGACCATCATCGCGCCGACCTCGATATATGCGACTTTTCCGCACTGCTCGGTATCGAGCAGTGTAAGCTCGCGGCAGTTTTTGCCGTAAACGTCGTATTTTTCGAGCGCGATCGGGTTAACGGTATGGTAGATGCCCTTTATAAAGCGGTGCGAAAGCTCGCGTCCGCTGTCGGTATAGCAATAACGGTGGTAATTATCTACGGTAAGACGGTAAACCAGACATTTTCCGCCGTAAAATTCACGTGCAAGCGCCTCATCTCCCCCGAGAAGCGTTTTAATGCTGTATTCACAGCCCTTTATGCGATAAACCGAGTCTTCGCTTATATCGTAAACGGTAAGCTTCGAATCGGCGGGCGAAATAAGCGCGTTCTTTTCGTTGCAGATCTCACGCGCGCCGTCGGCAAGCCTTCTTGTGAAGAAATCGTTGAACGAGCGGAACTCCCTCTGCTCGTATTGCGCCATATCGATAGCGTTTTCCTTTATCAGCCGCTTTATTCTCGGCTTCGAAAGAGGCGAATCCATATAAATTCTTCCGAGCTCGGATATGAATTTTCTTGTCAAAAGCTTGGTTATAAATCTGCCGAACGCGTTTTTGTAAAGAAAATCAAGCGTTCCGCCCGATGCGCTGTCCTTTGCGATAATTTTACCTGTTCTGTCCTTTATCATAATTCCCTACCCGAATATGAACCGTATTGCCTCCTCTGCGGCGGCACGGCTCGTTATAAGCGATATGTTTTTTCTCATCCTCGCACTGCCCGAAAAGCCCTTGCAGTACTGCAGAATATGATGTCTGAACTCACGGATTCCGTTTATACCCTTTTCGGCGATAACCGTGTCGAGCTGTTGCATAAGAAGTGCACGCTTTTCGTCGTTCGTCGGCTCGCGGTATTCATAGCCCTCTAATCCCGCAAGGATTTCGGAAAACACCCAGGGCGAGCCGTATGCGCCTCTGCCTATCATAACTCCGTCGCAGCCGGTCTCCTCCTTCATTGCGGCAAAATCCGCGTATGAAGCGACGTCTCCGTTGCCGATGACCGGAATTTTCACCGCCTGCTTGACCTTTTTAATTATCTCTCTGTCGGCAAAGCCGGAATACATCTGCGCCCTCGTTCTGCCGTGAACGAAAACCGCGCTCGCACCGCCCGCCTCGCAGGCAAGCGCAACCTCGACCGCCGCTTCGGGACGATCGTCGTCGCACGCCTTGCGGAATTTCGCGGTTACCGGAACGCTCACCGCATTCGATACCTCGCGCACTATTCTTTCGCAAAGCTCGGGATTACGCATAAGCGCACTGCCCTCGCCGTTTTTATAAAGCTTCGGCACGGGACAACCCATATTTATATCGATATAATCGGGCTGATAGCGAAGCATAAGCCTTGCCGCGTTCGCCATTATATCGGGATCGCTTCCGAAAATCTGTATCGCGGCGATACGCTCGTCGGGGTACACCCTCGCAAGCCCCTCGGTCTTTCTGTCGCCGTAATACGCGCCCTTTGCGCTTATCAGCTCGCTCGTTACCCCCTCTGCACCGCATTTAACGCAGAGTGCGCGGAAGGGGTGGTCGGTTATTCCCGCCATCGGCGCAAGAAAAAGCCCGTGGCGGAATTCTATATTTCCAATTTTCATATCAGTTTACCGTTTTTCCGCTTTCGTTTCTTTCGAGGAATACGTCCGCCGCCTTGAAAAGCTCGGAATATTCGGGATTTTCCCTGTCGGAAAGCACCTCTTTTACAATACTCTCGGTTTCGGCAAGCAGTGAAATATCTCCTATCGCCGTGCAGGCAAACGAAAATTCGCCGCTCTGCCGCTCGCCGAAGAAATCGCCCGGTCCGCGCTTTTCGAGATCCGCCTCGGCGACCTTAAAGCCGTCGGAGGTATCGCGCATTACCGCCAGCCTTTCGGCGCTTTCGTCGTTTCCGCCGCCCCGAACGAGAATGCACACCGATTTTCTGTTGCCTCTTCCGACGCGTCCGCGAAGCTGATGAAGCTGTGAAAGCCCGAAGCATTCGGCGTTTTCGATAACCATAACGGTCGCCTCGGGCACGTCTACACCTACCTCGATAACCGTCGTCGAAACGAGAATACTCGTTCTGCCCGCCGCGAAATCCGCCATAACCTCGCTTTTTTCGCTCGGCTTCATTTTGCCGTGCAAAAGCCCCATCGGAATCCCCTCGAAAACTCCGTTTTCAAGCTCCTCCTTATAGCTTTCCGCCGCACGCTTGCCCTCGGGCGTGTCCTCGTTTTCCTCGATAAGCGGACAGACTATATAAGCCCTGCCGCCCGCCGCGACTTCATTTTTTATAAAATCGTATATCTCCCCTGCATCCTTCTTCGATACCACCCGCGTTTCGATGCCTTGCCTTCCCTTCGGAAGCTCGTCAAGCAAGGAAACGTCGAGATCGCCGAAGATTATAAGCGAAAGCGAGCGCGGTATCGGGGTTGCCGACATAACGAGCATGTGCGCCCGTTTTCCGCCCTTTTCGCTTTTATCGAGCAGTCGCTTTCTTTGGCGGACGCCGAAACGGTGCTGCTCGTCCACAACGGCAAGCGCAAGATTTTTAAATTCGGTGTTATCGGTTATAAGCGCGTGGGTGCCCACCGCTATATCAACGCTTCCATCTGAAAGCCCTGCGCGCACACGCTTTTTTTCTGCCGCGGGCATACCCGAAATCAAAAGCTCGGTGCGTATTCCGAAGGGCGAAAGAAATTTGTCGAGCGTCTTTTTGTGCTGATGTGCAAGGATTTCGGTCGGCGCCATCATACACGCCTGATATCCGTTCTTAACGCAAAGATACAGCGCACTTGCCGCCACCGCGGTCTTACCGCTTCCGACGTCGCCCTGAAGCAGACGCGCCATCGGGATATCCTTTTCAAGATCGGCAAAGATCTCCTTCACGGCACGCTTCTGCGCCCCCGTAAGCTCGAACGGAAGAGCCTCGAAAAAGCTCTTTATCCTGCAATCCTTGAGCGTCAAGCCGTTCGCGTTGCCCCTTTCGACCGATCGGCGCATCGAATACAGCGCAAGCCTGAACACCGCAATTTCGGTAAAAGCCTGCGTTCTTCTCGCGAGAGCAAGCTCCTCCTTGCCGCTCGGGCGGTGCAAAAGCCTTATCGCGTCGCCTCTTTTTAATAATCGGTTTTCTTTTCTTATACGCTCGGGCAGTATTTCGGGAAGCGTATCACAAAGCGGAAGCACGCTTTCCACCGCCGAGCTGACCGCCTTTTGCGTCAAAGGAGGCGAAACCTTGTATATCGGAACGTAATAGGGCAGCTCGACGCCTTTTATAATAGGCTCGAGCTTGGGGGACACCATTTCCCTGCCGTAAAATCCTATCTTCATTCTTCCGTAGGCACGGAAGCGTCTTCCTTTTGTAAGCGTTTTTGCGAGAAAGGGCATATTGAAGAAAACCAGCTCCATAACGCCGCTTTCGTCCTCGACTACCGTGCGGAACACGCTTAATTTTCCGCGTATTATACGCACTCCCGAGGTCTCGCGCACGGTTACCTCGACCGAGCACACCTCGCCGTCGAGCGCATCGTTCAGGCGAACGACTCTGCCCCTCTCCTCATAGGCGCGCGGATAAAAGCCGAGCAGGTCGCCCGCCGTTTCGATACCCATTTTCGAAAACGCGGCGTACCTTGCCTCGCCTATTCCCTTTATATATCTTATAGAGGTCTTATCCGTCAGCCTTGTCGCCATTTTATACCTGTTTTATCTGAATTTCGCTGTAATCCGCGCCGATATCCGAAAAAGCAAGCGCTTCGCGGTTACCGTGCGTAAGTATGAATATCTGGTGCTTCTTCGCCGCTTCCTTAACAGCGCCGAGCATCATACGCAGACGGTTGTCGTCCATACGAACGAAAGCGTCGTCGAGAAGTATCGGCACTCCGCACCCGCCGAAAAGCATATCGGCAAGCGCCAACCTTAGCGAAAGATAAGCACTGTCGCGCGTGCCCGCAGAAAGATAATCGCAGCTTCTGCGCATATCCTCGCCGAAGCTCATCGAAAGACGGGTGTCTATCTCGAATGCGGAATACCTGCCGCCCGTCGCGGCTGTGAAATATTCGTCGGCACGCTCTCCGATACGGGGCGCAACCATGCTCTTCATATAATCGGCGGCGTCCTCGATAGTCTTTATCGCCGTCTCGTAAGCTTTGTGCTTCATTTCAAGCTCGGCGATGCGTGCATTGAGCGAATCGCGCTTGCCGACCAAAACCGCAGGGTCCCCGCATTTCGCCTCGAGAGTTGCGAGGTTAAGCTCGCTTTCGCGGTTAAGCTCGGAAAGCTTGTAATGCTTTTCACTGTAAAAACGGATCTCGTAATCCACCTTCGCTCTGTCGCGCTCGGGCGGCTCCGCACCGCGCGCATCCTCGGCAAGAGCGTTGATATCCACGCCCTTGAGCGCATTATCAAGCTCCTCCTTCTTTGCACGCCACACCGCGAGCTTTTCGCCGCTTTCTGTCGAAAGACGGAGTATTCGCTCGAGCTTTTCGCCGTAGTTACCCTCGGCAACGTCGGTATATCTGCCGATGCCCTCGTCGAGCTCGCGCTTCAATATAGCCATGCGGGTTGCGCTTTCGTTGTATTCATCCTCGATGGATGCAAGCCTGCGCCCGCTTTCGCTTATCTGCCTTTCGAGCATCGGAAGCACCTCTATCGCACTTTCCATTTCGGATGCGGTCGCAAATCCGAGCTCACGCGCAAATCCCGAGGGCTTTGCCATTATAACCGCGCCGAATACAGCCGAAAACAGCCCTGCGACACCGATAATTATGCCCAGTCCCATCGTATTCTCGCTGGCAAGCGAGGAAACGATACCGAAAACGACAAGAAGTGCGCCGATAATAAACAAAAGCTTCGAGGTCTTTTTACTGCTCTTCAAAAGCTTGCTTGCTTTTTTCGCGTCGTCGGGCGCGATTTTCGCCGAGGCAATAAGCTCCTCGTGCTCCCTTTTCGCTTCCTCGAGCGCAAAAGCGTTCTTTTCACATTCGCGGCAGATTGCAACGTATTCGGTGTTCTTTGCAAAAAGCGCACTCATCGCGGCACCGTCGTCGCGTTGCTTCAGCCCTGCGGATACCGCCTCGTATTCCTCACGGGCGTTTCTTTCTTCAAGCGTCAGACGGTTAATATTGCGAAGCTTTGTGAGCGATTCGTATTTTTCGATATTTCTGCGTTCCTTCTGCAAAATTTCGAGCTGCTCAGCCGCATCCGCCATATCCAAAGCTCGCTTTTTAATCTCGCCGCTCAAACGCTCGGTCTCCTTGCGTACCGAAAGAGCCTCGGTTATCTGCTCCTCGAGAAGATCGCGTTCCTTTTCGGCTTTCGGTATAAGCCCGTTGCCGAGTCTGCCCTTAAGCTCGTTTTTGCACTCGTTCAGTTTCGAAATCGCCTTTTTTGTGCTGACCTGCTCGTCGGCGCTTATGGCGATATTTTTAAGTCTGTCGGCAAGGATCTCATCCCTGCTCTGCGGAAGGGTGAGCTGTCTGAAGAACAAGGTCCTTGCAAAAACCTCCTCGGAAACGCCGAAGAATACCTCGCCCGCGGTTTCGCCCGTAAATTCGGCTTTGCCCGTTGAGTAGTTGATGATTTCGGCGCTCTCCTTGCCCGATGCAAGACAACGCCTGTGCACCGTATATTTCGTTCCGTCGGCGGTTATGGTTATGCTGCCCTCCGAAACCTCGGCATCCCAAGGGGTATACAGCTTTCTTTCGTTTTCGGTGAGGGTTTGCATTCTCGCGCCCGCAAAGCCGTAAAATACGAATTTTATAAATGCCGCAAGCGTGCTTTTTCCGCTTTCGTTCGGGGCGGAAAGGATATTTATGCCCTTTTCGGCGGTAACGCACACGTTTTTGAGCTTGCCGAAGGAGACGATCTCTATTTTTTCGATATTAATATTCACGCACGCTCACCTCCCTTGTCGTAATCGGCAACGCTTCTGTCCTCAAGCGCGGCAATGCCGTATTTCATCGCAAGGGCAAGCATTTTGTATTCCTCGCTCTCTTTGTCAAGCGAATCGGTCTGCTCGAGCATCTTGCGGACGAAAATTCCCTTTAAGGTGTTGCTTCTTTCAAGCTCTGCCATATCGGGCGTAACGAAGGTTTCGTCGATTATTTCGATATAATAAGGATATTCGCATCCCCTGCCGATCTCGTTCGGAAGGATAACGAAGGCGTTCTTCACCTCTCCGACAAGCGTTAAGCGAAGTGCGGTATCGTCGGTATAAGGTCTTATCGCCTGACGGATGATATCGAGCGCCTCGAGCTTTTCGCCGACGCCCGAAATATCGACCGTTGCGAGCTCGTAGCGCGATTTCGAAAAACGGAGCGTGCGGATATCCGCGCTTCCCTTTTCAAGCGTACCGAAAAGCGCGCCCTTGTATCCGAGCTCGTCGAAGCCTCTGCCCTCGATACAGCCGGGATATGCGTAGAAGGTGCCGTTTTCGCACAAAACACCGCTCGGCTTATGAATATGCCCGAGCGCAATATAATCGAAGCCCGAGCTCGCGATATCCTGCTTGGTTATCGGGCCGTTGGTGTCGCTTCCGCTGAGGTCGCCGTGAGTTACAAGAATATTGATACGGCTCTTATCCCTTATGCTCCAGCCGGCAACCGTCGAGGAAAGATAGTTGCTCGAACCGAAGCCGAAGCCGTATACGTCAACACCGAGCTCATCGAGAGATACCATCTCCCTCTCGCCGAAAATATGAACGTTTTCGGGAAAATCCGCGGTCGCATAAAAGGAGCTCGGAGTGAAGGGATCGTGATTGCCGGGGGCGATAAAAATCTTCATATCGCCGCATTTCGCAAACTCGCGAAGCAAAAGCTCGCGCGTGTCGCGGGTAACGAACTCGCTGTCGAAAAGGTCGCCGCTTATTATAAATATGTCCGCCTTCTTCTCGCGCGCGTACATCAGCGCCGAGGTAAAGGCACCGCGCAGCTCGGTACGGCGCTTTTCCGCCTCACGCGGAGAATACAAAGAAAAGGGCGAATCGAGATGCACGTCGGCACAGTGAAAGATTTTTACCATTTTTCCACCTCTTTAAAT
Organism: Clostridia bacterium; assembly: GCA_017629895.1. Classification (GTDB taxonomy): domain Bacteria; phylum Bacillota; class Clostridia; order Oscillospirales; family CAG-382; genus Coliplasma. The sequence goes on along the minus strand of JAGBWF010000087.1, from coordinate 1,043 downwards.
ATGAATCAGCGCACTCATCGTACCGCGGTTTTTACCGTTTCTTCGGTGCGAGAAAAAGTGCTCGGGGTTGCATTTCGTGCAGATATTCAGCAAAGAAATATTTTCCTCGCATATACCTGCCTCTATAAGAATAAATTCATTCGCAAAATTAAGATCAAGCATATATTTTTCGCCGCAGGGCGTGAAAAAGCGTGAATATTCGGGGTTTTTCGCGGTGAACTCGGCATAAACCTCGCTGCCCACCTCGTAACAGCATTTCGCGATACACGGACCTACGGCACAGATAATATCCTCTCGCCGCGCACCCTTTTTCACCATAAGCTCTATCGCGTTTTTCGTTATCCCGCCCAGAGTGCCGCGCCAGCCCGCATGGACCGCGCCGCATATACTTTTGCTTTTATCGCAAAGCAGAACGGGAACGCAATCGGCAGAGCGCACCGAAAGCAGAAGATTTTTTTCGGCAGTTACCATACCGTCGACACCCTCGGAATATTGAGGCTTGGTGATACCCCTGCCCCTGTCCTCCTCCGTAGCAAGCAAAACGTTCGAGGTATGCGTCTGATAGCTTCGGCAGATATCACATCCCGAAAGCCCGAAAACGCTTGCGGCAAGCTCGTGATTTTTTAAGATATTTTCATCGCTGTCGGTAATGTCGCCCGCGCCCTTTGCGAAATTAAGGCTTTCGAACACGCCCGTGCTCACTCCGCCGATACGGGTGAAAAATGCGTGCTCGACACCGTATTCGTTAAAAAGCCTGCTTTGATAATATGGAATTTTTCCGTCTTTGAAAACGTAATCTCGGTTCATAAACGCCGCCAAATCCAAACAGATATTCTTATACATCTTATATTATATCAAATAAAATCCGAAAAGTAAACAAAAAAGAGAGCCATATAGCTCTCTTTTTGCGTTTATATCGCTTTTTTCTGTTATTCGTGCCGCTCGATTTTCAAATCGGGACGGTATTTCTCCAAAAAGTCGGTAACCGTAAGCGTCGCAATCTCGGGAAGAACGCGCAGATATTCGCCGTATTTCGCGTTCAT
>JAGBWF010000086.1 GCA_017629895.1 Clostridia bacterium | reverse complement strand
AGAAGCAAGGCGGAAACGATATCGAGCGCGCCGAAGGTATTGATTATACAATAAACGATCCTCGCAGCCGCGGCGACGGCAAGAGCGATTCCCGAAGCGATCGAGTTCGAAATAATTCTTCCCTCGGTCTTATCGCGGAATTCTCTTATCAAAGGGGGCTTCTTCAAATAAAGGTTCGCAACGCCCATCGCAAGATGCGCTATCGGAAAAAGCGCGGTAACCTGCGGTACCGAAACATACAGATTGTGCGCTGATTCGGTATTGAACAAAAGCGGAACGATACAGCAAACCAAAGCAACCGCCGAAAGAATCGAAAAAACAAGCCTTGTTTTGCCCAATTCCTCGCCGTTTGCGACAAAACCGAAATATTTTCCGATATAGGTCGCCGTAACGCCGGGCTTGCCGTTCGGTTTTACGATATATTCCTTGCGGTAGTCTTTTATGTATTTTTTATAACCCATTCCCCACCGCCGAATATTCTCCGTTATCGCTTTATCGCAAAAACGGACATAAAAACCAAAAATACTATATTTAAAGATAGTGCTATTATAGCAAACAGATTTCGCTTTGTCAATAACAAGCTTCAAATTTAATTACTTTATGGCTTTTCGCACAAGTTTACTCTTCCTATTATATGTAAAAAGCCGATTTTGCGCGCAAAAAATGCCGCCGAAGGATTCCTCCCACGGCGGCATGGTCTATTGAATATCAGACGTAATTATTCGCCCTTTTCGAGTGCGAGAGTAACGGTAGTAGCGTCGCAAACCTCGCTCGGTCCGAAATACTGGATCGCGCCGGGATATACGAAGCAGGTGTTTTCTGCCCATTCCGCTCTGTTTGCCGCAAAGAACTTGAAGGGTGCGCCTTCGAGCTCAACGAGTGCCTTACGGATAACGGGCTTGTCCTTACCGTGTCTTCTTTCGATGTTCATCATCTTGGTCATAGGCATACCGCCTGCAACCCATTCCTCAGCGGGCTTGGAAAGGTTGGAAACCTTGGAAAGATAGCCGGTGTAGCCGTACTGGATAAGCATAAATGCGTTGTAGCCGAGAGAGTAGCAGTAGTCCGCGTCGAAGTTCGAGGGGAATGCGCAACGGCCTTCATAGCCAAGGAAGTGATGGAGCGCAGAGAACTTGCCGTTGTAGGTGCCTGCAGCCTTACGAGCCTTCAAATTGTCAGCTACGAGTGCAGAGAAGAGCTTTTCAGATTCGATAAGCGAAACCTGAACGTTACCGTGGGGATCGCGCTCGAGGAAGAGCTGCTGCTGGATGGATTCGGGAAGGATAGCGAATACAGCCATCGATTCCTTGGTAAGACCTGCTTCGATGAAGGCATACTTTTCTGCCCAGGTGGGAAGTGCGTTGAACGCTTCGGTCTTTTCTCCTGCGAGAAGCTCGTTGATTTCTGCGATAAGAACCGAGAATTCGGGAACGAATTCAACGATACCCTCGGGAATGATAGCAACACCGAAGTTCCAGCCCTTTGCCGCACGGGTAGCAACCGAATCTGCGATATAGTCCGCGATCTGAGCCATAGACATCTTCTTTGCCGCAACCTCTTCGCCTACCAAGCAGATGTTGGGGCGTGTCTGGAGTGCACATTCGAGAGCAACGTGAGAAGCCGAACGGCCCATAACCTTAACGAAGTGCCAGTACTTCTTTGCGGAGTTAGCATCGCGCTCGATGTTACCGATAATTTCGCTGTAGGTCTTGGTAGCGGTATCGAAGCCGAAGGAGCATTCGATATCCTCGTTCTTAAGGTCGCCGTCGATGGTCTTGGGGCAGCCGATAACCTGAACGCCTGCATTGTTAGCCGCAAAATATTCTGCGAGAACAGCCGCGTTGGTGTTGGAGTCGTCGCCGCCGATGATAACGATAGCGTTGATGCCGTGCTTCTTGCAAACCTCTGCAACTACAGCAAACTGCTCCTCGGTTTCGAGCTTGGTTCTGCCCGAGCCGATGATATCGAAGCCGCCGGTGTTGCGGAATGCGTTGATATATTCGTCGTCGAAGATAATATAATCGTCTTCCAACAGACCGGAGGGACCGCCCTTGAAGCCATAGAGAACGTTGTTCTTGTCGGTTGCCTTCAATGCATCGTACAAGCCGCAGATAACGTTGTGTCCGCCGGGAGCCTGACCGCCGGAAAGGATAACGCCGACCTTCTGAGTCTTAGCCTCAGCGGTGTTCTGTCCCTTCTGGAAGGTGATTTCATTCTTGCCGTAGGTGTTGGGGAACAACGCCTTGATCTTTTCCTGATCGGCAACGCTTTCTGTGGGCAAGCCGTCCTTAACGCAGATTTCGGAAATACCGTTTCTGAGCATACCGGGAAGCTTGGGTGCATACTGGTATCTTGCTGTCTGAAGAGGTGAAAGTTTCATTAAAATGACACTCCTTAAAAGCTTTTTATATTCAAAATCGCAATCATTATACCCCATTTTTCAACAAAAGTAAATAGCATTTTTTATTTTTTCGAGTTTTTGGCGCAAAAGACCGAAAATCGCTTCGTCAACCGCTTTATAGTAGTCAAAAAAGCACCGCAGAGACTTCCCCGCGGTGCCAAAATGCCATTCTATTTATCGTATTT
>JAGBWF010000085.1 GCA_017629895.1 Clostridia bacterium | reverse complement strand
GGTAGTCTTGAAACTATTGATAGTTTTTTCAGAAAAGTAGATTAACAACGAATTTGTACCCCCTCGGCACTGCAAAGCAGATCGCCGAGTGAAGCTTTTAAAACAAAAGCCCCGACACAGCCGTCGGGGCTTAATTCTTTATTAAAGCTGTTCTTTGGGAATAAAAGCGGTTAAAACGCCGTGAAGAACGTAGCGTTCATCGTCATTAGAGGTGAGGTTTGCGCAGGTTATCAGAGTAACTATGCGCGAGTTTTCGTCATAGCTATTGGTTACCGTCAGTTCATTGCGCGAGACGATCTTATCCAAAAACGCTTTATACTGCTCGGTTGAATTGAAAACGGTCTGTGCATAGTGGTTATCGTCGTTACGGTAGCCGCTTAAGACCTTATAGATATACAAACCGTCCTCGGTATAGATTTCAATATTCATCGATTTTGCCTTTGTGTTGCGGTTTGCGCTTTCCATAAAGGTTTTAAGCGATCTGAACATTGTACCGTTCTTCATACAGTGGCCGTATATAACGTTATTCATATTCGCGTTATATATATCCGAAAGTGCCGAATCGGCGGTTATACTGCCATAGGAGGATTCAGCACCGTCGATAGTGTGCGTCATATAGTAGTTTGTATATGGGCCCTTCATGACGGGGTAGTCGACGTCCGTGAAGTTGACGTACAGCCATGCATACATATCGGGATATTTGACCTTGCGGTTGATAAAGTTACGGTAATAAGAGCTTCTGCGCTGTGTATCGGTAGCGGAATCGTTGAGCATATCGTTATAAACGTCATTCTGTCCGTTTGCGTTGAAGGCGTCCTGCATATTGAGCATTGCCGCAGGCTCGAGCAGGGGAGCGGAGGGTTTAACCGGCGAAGCGTTTGCATCGGGGCGCAGATTACCGTAGAACTCGTTTGCTTCGTCGGTTTCAAGCGCGCTCATTCCGATCATAAAAACCGCATATCCGAAAAGTCCGATACATAAAGCGATAAGCAGGGAACGGATTATAAGCGAGGGGAGAACTGCGCGTCTGTCCTCGGAAGCATCACCCTTGATATTTATATGTGAAAATTCGGCAACCGACTCTTCGAATCGGTTGGTATTTTTGTTTTCTGTCATAAGTTCACCTTTCCTCAGATAGTATTATATACAAAGTTGCACTAAAAAGCAACAGTTTGAAGTGTTTATTTCAAAAATCGTTACAAAAGATGCAAAAAAGAATACAAATTACCAAAAAGACTTGACTTTTAGGGGATTTTTGGTAAAATGAACAGATGTAATAATATGTTTATTTGGAGGTCCAAAATGGCATCTATCAAAGCAAAAGAGATTGAAAAGAACAAGTATGAATTCGAATTTCTTATCGAAAAGGAAGCGTTTGATGCCGAGGTAAATAAAGTATACCGCAAGAACGTTTCCAAAATGAACGTTCCCGGTTTCCGCAAGGGCAAGGCTCCCAAGCACGTTGTAGAAAAGCTCTATGGCGCAACTGTATTCTATGATGAAGCGCTTGATAACCTTCTTCCCGCAGCATACGAAGCAGCTCTTGCTTCCACCAAGCTCGAGGCTGTAAGCCGTCCCGAAATCGATATCGTTTCTATCGATGAAAAGGGCGTTGCTCTCAAGGCTCAGGTTTGGGTAAAGCCCAACGTTGAAATTTCGGCATACAAGGGTCTCGAGGTTGTAAAAGAAGAGGTTGTCGTATCCGACGAAGACGTTATGAAAGAAATCGATGCAACCCGCGAGCGCAATTCGCGTATGCTCACCGTTGAAGACAGACCTGCACAGAATGGCGACACCGCAGTTATCGATTTCGAAGGCTTCCTTGACGGCGTTGCTTTCGAAGGCGGCAAGGGTGAAAAGTTCCCCCTCGAGCTCGGTAGCGGCAGCTTCATTCCCGGTTTTGAGGAACAGCTCGTTGGCAAGAATATCGGCGAAGAATTCGATATCGACGTAACCTTCCCCGAAGACTACGGCGCAGAAAACCTTGCAGGCAAGGCAGTTGTATTCAAGATCAAGATTCACGAGCTCAAGGTTAAGGAGCTTCCCGAGCTTGATGACGAATTCGTAAAGGACGTTTCCGAATTCAACACTGTTGACGAATATAAAGCAGACATTAAGGCGAAGATCACCGAGCGCCGCGAAAAAGAGGCTGAATCCAAGCTCGAAAACGCTATTCTCGATGCACTTCTCGCAAACGTTACCGTTGATATCCCCGAATGCATGATCGAGCAGGAAATCGACGGCTATATCCGCGACTACGAATACCGTCTTAAGTCGCAGGGTGCTTCTCTTGAAATGTACTTCCAGTACACCGGTATGACCATGGAAAAATTCCGTGAGTCCTTCAAGGCAGAAGCAGAAAAGCAGGTTAAGATCAGACTTGCTCTCGGCAAGATCGTTAAGCTTGAAAAGATCAAGGCTCTTAAAAAGGATATCGAGGCTGAATACAAGAAGATTGCAGAAGGCTATAATGTAGATATCGAAACCGTTAAGAACAGCATTCCCGAATCCGGCATCTCCGAGGATATCGTTCTTCGCAAGGCTGTAGATCTTATTAAGGAAAACGCTGTTATCACCACAAAATAATCGAAAGGTTGATTTTATATGTCTTTGGTACCGATGGTTATCGAGCAAACAACGCGCGGAGAACGTTCTTATGACATCTTCTCGCGCCTGCTCAATGACAGAGTCGTTTTCATAGGTGAGGCTATTACCGATACGGTGGCTTCGCTTGTCGTTGCCCAGTTGCTTTATCTCGAAAGCGTCGACAGTGAAAGAGAGATATCCTTGTATATCAATTCACCCGGCGGTTCTATAAGCGCAGGCATGGCAATTTACGACACGATGAAATTCATAAAGTGTCCCGTGAGCACGATTTGTATCGGTATGTGCGCAAGCATGGCGGCTGTTTTGCTCGCGTGTGGCGACAAGGGAAGACGTATTGCGCTTCCTCATTCAAAGATAATGATTCATCAGCCCCTTATAAACGGTCATTTTCAGGACCAGACCACAAACCTCGAAATCGAGGCAGCAGAAATGCAACGCATCCGTAAAATGTTAAACGAGCTCCTTGCCGGTGCTACCGGTAAGGACGTCTCGGTTATCGAATCCGATACCGATCGAAACAATTATATGGATGCATACACTGCAAAAGAATACGGCATTGTTGATAAAGTGCTCGAGAAAAGAGAATAGTTAAAGTATGGCAGATAAAAGAAATATTTGCGGCTTTTGCGGCAGAACGAGCTCGCACGTTACAACGTTGTCGATTCACGGCAATCATATCGATTTTTGCGACGAATGCCTTACTCTCTGCTGTGAGATTGCAGAGGAATATGATGAGCTTTTTGCATCTCCCGCAGAAGAGGCGGAGCTTATCGAGGCTAACGGCAGTGAGGTATTGAAGCTTCCGAAGCCTGCTGAAATCAAGGCTGAGCTCGATAAATACGTTATCGGTCAGGACGAAGCAAAGATAACGCTTTCTGTTGCGATATACAACCATTATAAGCGCATCAACGCACTTTCCGAAAAGGAAAACGGTAAGAAGGTTAAAGCCGAAGAGGATGAGCTTGCTCAGGTTGAGCTCAGCAAATGCAACGTTCTTCTTCTCGGACCGACAGGTACCGGAAAAACGCTGCTTGCACAGACGCTTGCGCGCATGCTTGACGTTCCCTTTGCAATAGCGGATGCTACGACGCTTACCGAAGCGGGCTACGTCGGCGAGGACGTAGAAAATATCCTTGTAAGACTTTTGCAGGCGGCGGATTTCGACGTCAAGAAGGCAGAACGCGGTATTATTTATATCGATGAAATCGATAAAATTTCGCGTAAAAGCGAAAACCGTTCAATCACCCGCGACGTTTCCGGCGAGGGCGTACAGCAGGCGCTTTTGAAGATTGTCGAGGGTACCGTATCGAACGTTCCTCCTCAGGGCGGCAGAAAGCATCCCAATCAGGAGTTCATTCAGGTAAACACCTCGAACATTCTGTTTATATGCGGCGGTGCATTTGACGGCTTGCGCGATATCGTAGGTACGCGAATGGGCAGACAGACTGTTGGCTACAATGCACCTACCCTTACAAGCGAAGAGATTAAAAAGGGCGCCGATCTTAAAAAGGTTACACAGCAGGATATCGTTAAATACGGCCTTATTCCCGAGCTTGTCGGCAGAATTCCCGTTATTGCTACCTTGGAGCCGCTTGATAAGGAAGCGCTTGTCAGAATACTCAAAGAGCCTAAAAACGCACTTATTAAGCAGTATCAGAAGCTTTTTGCTTACGACGGCGTTGAACTCATATTTACCGATGAAGCGATCGAAGCGATTGCCGAAAAAGCGTATAAGCTTCAAAGCGGCGCAAGAGGTTTGCGCGCTGTAACCGAGGGGATAATGACAAAGTATATGTACGATGCCCCTTCGGATCCTAACCTCAAAACACTGACTATCACAAAAGAAATGATAATTTAAAAGGAGAGTTATTATGACGGCAGTTATCCTTGCAGCCGGTCTTGGCAGTCGTTACGGCGGCTTGAAGCAGATCGATCCTGTAGGACCTCATGGCGAATTCATAATCGACTATTCTGTATACGACTGTATCCGTGCGGGCTTTGATAAAATCGTTTTTATCATAAAAGAAGAAAACCTCGAGGCATTCGAGGAAACTATCGGCTCGCGCATTAAGGGCATAAAGATCGAATATGCCTTTCAAAATATGAACGATCTACCCGATGGATTTTCCTGCCCTGCAGAAAGAACTAAACCGTGGGGAACAGGTCACGCATTGCGCGCCTGCAGAAACATCGTTGACGATAAGTTCGTTATCTTCAATGCGGATGATTTTTATGGCAGAGAAACCTTCGAGAATATGTTTAAATACCTCGAAAAGGTGGATTCAAAGCGCTTTGCGATGCCCGGATACGTTCTTAAGAATACGCTTTCGGACAACGGACACGTAGCGCGTGGCGTATGTAAGATCAAGGACGGCTCTATCGAGCATATACGCGAAATCAAGAAGATAATGCGTATAGACGGTATTACAAAATACGAAGAAGCGGACGAGTGGGTTGATATAGACGAAAATTCTCTCGTTTCGATGAATTTCTGGGCATTCACACCCGACGTATTCAGACACACCGAAAACGGATTTGCGGAATTTCTTAAAAATCCCGAAACCGATTTGTTAAAGGATGAATATTATATACCCTCTGTTATAGAAGCGGGTATAACAAACGGTGATTTCGAATGCAACGTTATACATACCGATGCCAAGTGGATGGGTGTTACCTATTATTCGGATAAGGCGGAATTTGAGAGCTTTTTAAAGCAAAAAATTTCCGAAGGCGAATATCCCGAAAATTTGTGGCAGTAATTTAATAAAGACTCTGCTTTGCGTAGAGTCTTTTCCTTTTGGTGAGGTGTATTATGCTCTATGATAGAATTAATAGACGAATTCCTATTAATAAAGGCTGGTCGGGCGATAGGAAATACTGTGCTTTAGACGAAGCCGGAAACAAATATCTTTTGCGCATTGCCGATATATC
>JAGBWF010000084.1 GCA_017629895.1 Clostridia bacterium | reverse complement strand
CGCATCGCCGAAGCGCTGGAAGTGAACGATTTCGCGTTCGCGCAAGAAGCGGATCGGGTCGGCAACGTCGCGGTCGTCGCAGAAGCGCAGAATATTGTCGTAGGTCTTTCTTGCCTTCTGCTCGGCGGCGAGGTCTTCCGTAAGATCGGCTATCGGATCGCCTGTGGATTGGAAGGTATAAGCGTTCCACGGCACGCCGCTCGCCGCAACGGGATACAAGCCTGTCGTGTGGTCAACAAAATAGGCGTCGAAGCCCGCTTCCTTTATCTGCTCAGGGGTAAGATTGCGTGTGAGCTGATAAACGATGGTGCAGATCATTTCCATGTGGGCAAGCTCCTCCGTGCCGATGTCCGTAAGGATACCGATCGCCTCGTTATAGGGCATAGAGTAGCGCTGGGAAAGGTAGCGCATCGCCGCGCCGAGCTCACCGTCGGGGCCGCCGAACTGTGTGATTATCAGCTTTGCAAGCGCAGGGTTGGGGTTCTTTATATTAACGGGATATTGAAGCTTTTTGTCATAATTCCACATTTGTCAGTCCTCCTTATTCTGCCACGGCCACGCACCGTGCACCCAGTTCCAATCCCTGCCGCCCGCGTTTTCCTTGGTAAGCGGACCGTAGAGAGATTCGTACTGTGCGACGTATTCGCGCATTTTTTCGGTTGACTGACGGTGCTTTTCGAGCGCCTGACGGTTGTTCGGGTGGCAATCGAGATAGAGCGCGCATTCGTGGGCGGTAAAGGCATACATCTGAATTTTGCGCATAAGGCTTTCGCGTCTGTTATCGTTATTCATTTGCCGTTGCCTCTCTTTCCGCCGTAAAACGGCAGGTCAAGCTCTGCAAAAAGCGTGCCTCTGTCGAGCGCTTTTTCATCGTCGTACAGATTTTCGAAGCGCTGGAACGGAACGTACGCCATAGCAAGCGAGATGTGCGCAGGAAAGCTGCTTTCCTCCACAGGCGCGGGCATTTCGGGCGTTTGATCCAGACAAAACAGCCCGTATTCTTTGGGTTGCATTAAATTTCACCTTTCTTTTTTTGCTTTCGTCAGAGGGCGCGCCGCACCCTCTGTTGACAGTATATGCAATACGAAACTTTTTTCTCAAAAGGTATTGACTTTTTCCCCGAAAATGTGTTAGAATAGCCGAGCAAACAGAATACGTGGGTGTAGCTCAGTTGGTTAGAGCACTTGCTTGACATGCAAGGGGTCGTTGGTTCAAGTCCATTCATCCACACCAAAAATCCTGCACACAAGTGCGGGATTTTTACTTTTTCACTCTTCACTTTTCACTTTTCACTAAATCAGCAGGATTTTTGGAAAGTAATAAGTAATAGTGAATAGCGAAGAAGTACGGTAGCTTTTCGCAAATACGAAAAGCAGTTTTTATAATACAACAAAAAACCGATTTGATTGTTACTTCAAATCGGTTTTATTTTTTATCATCAAGCCCCAACATAAAGTCTGCGCTTACCCCATAATATTTGCAAAGCGTGATAAGGTGATGAATAGGCAGTTCATTCGCGCCGCGCTCATATCGGGCGTACATAGTTTGCGATGTACCGAGAATATCCGCAATTTGCTGCTGTGTCTTGTCATTGTCCTCGCGCAAGTCGCGAAGCCTTTTTGTATATTTCGGCTTTTCCACGCTATCACCTCCTTACTAGATACACATTATAGCAAGCAAATATATTTACTATTGACTTTAGTAAATATTCATACTATAATTAGACAAGCATTTTAAAAAGGAGAAAAACGATTATATGAAATACTGCTCTACTTGCGGAAAAGAACTTCACGATGATGCTGTTATCTGCGTAAATTGCGGATGCCAAGTAAGTTCTATTCAAACTGAGCTATCTTACAATGATGTTCCCAGTGGCGGTTTGAATTTTCTGGCGTTTCTCTGCCCATTACTTGGCTTTATAATGTTTTTTACTCTGAAGTCCGACACTCCCAAAAAAGCAAAACAAATAGGACTTTATGCGCTTATTTCGTTTGCTTTAACTTTGCTTGTTGTTATTCCTTGGATTCTTTCAACTTTAGAGGTTAAACCACCGATTTAAGCAGAGAAGATATTGCGGAATAAGAAAATCAAAAGAACGGGTGATCCCGTTCTTTTTTTCTGCATTGACAAGAATTCATAAATATGATAAACTGTAAAAAAGCGCATTGAGGTGTTTTATGAAAAAGCTGATGTTTTTCGGCTTATGTTTTTTATTGCTTCTTGCATACGGATGCGGCAAGGTATCCGAAACAGAAAGCCAAACCGAATCTCTGTCGGAAAGCTCTGCCGTTGACGCGGACATCGTATCCGAAGGCGGCAAAGAAAACGCTTCGGACGGCTCCTCTGTTGCCGCCGAAAGCATACCCGACGAATCCGAAGAAAGCAAAGAGCCCTCTTCTGCCGAAAGCGGCGCAGAAAGCTTCGAGTCGAGCTCGCAGGCAATACCCGATAACAGCATAGCCGCTCCTCCCGAGGAATCGAGCGAAATACCGCCCGAGGAATCGAGCGAGATACCTCCCGAGGAGTCGAGTGAGATACCGCCCGAAGAATCGAGCGAGATGCCGCCCGAGGAATCGAGTGAGATACCGCCCGAGGAATCGAGTGAGATACCGCCCGAAGAATCGAGCGAAATACCGCCCGAGGAATCGAGTGAAATACCGCCAAGCGAAAGCGAGGGAGACGGAGTGCAGGGTATCGGAGATGCTGAAAAGCTTGATTCCGGATATATTTTATACAACGGTGCGGCATACCACAGCACGCGATGCGACGATAACGTTGCAAAGGCTTATGCCGACACCTACGCGCGCTATGCCGAAATTTTCCCGAACGTCCGCATAAGCGTCGTAAACCCGCCGCAATCGGCAATCAATATAAACAATCCCGCTGTCCGCGCAATGACCAACGATCAGGGCGAGGTGCTCGACCAAATGGAAAAGCACATATACGGCAGGGTTAATTTCGTTAATCTACGCAGTGTTTTCGAGCGGCACCGCGGCGAATACCTCTTTTTCAAGAGCGATTACCACTGGACCCAGCGCGGCGCTTATTATGCGTACAACGCTTTCGCAAAATCGATCGGTCTCACCCCCACCCCGCTGGCACGCTTTGAGGAAAAGATTGTAACCACAAGCTTTGTCGGCGCGGCACACTCCACCTCGGGCGACGACAGAGTAAAAACCTATATCGATACGATATACGCGTATATGCCCACAAAGAAACACACCATGACGGTTTATAATTCCAATCTTGACGTCGATCGCGTATACGACAACTGCATCTACGTCAAGCGCGAATCCTATTCCTGCTTTATCACGGGGGATCAGCCCTACACCGTTATAAACGTTCCCGAAAACGATCAGAGCAAGACCGTTTTGGTTATTAAAGAATCGTCGGGCAACGCATTCGTCCCCTTCCTCACCGAGCATTACGGCAATATTATAGTTATCGACCCGCGCCATATCAACATAGACATAAGAAATCTTGTTGCCGAAAAGGGTGTCGATGATATTATCTTCCATGCGACCGCCAGCACAAGCAACTCCTACACCTATAACAACTATTACAGACGTTTAATAAACGAATAAATAAAAATATAAGGAGACACATTATGAAAAGAATCTTAGCATTAGCTCTTTCCGCTCTGCTTTTGTTCGGACTTGCCGCTTGCGGCGGAGACGGCGAAGGCACCCAAAGCTCTGTTTTTTCGACAGCGGACAGCTCGAAGACCGAGTCGAACGTTGAGGAAAGCAGTAAACCCGAATCCTCTTCGGCAGAAGAGTCCAAAGAGGAAAGCAGTGCTGCCGAAAGCACAGGCGAAACCTCAAATGAAGAAAGCACCGAGGAAAGCACGGGCGAAACCTCCAATGAAGAAAGCTCCCCCGAGGAGCTCAAGGCACCCGATTTTATCGGTCAGTTCGTTTCCTTCGGCGTGGTTGACACCAAGGTAAACGCAAGCTCCGCAAACTCGGTACGTCTTACCGCGGTTGACGCAGACCCCGTATACGGCGCAGTTACCCTTTATACCTCCGCATACGGCAACGCCGTTGACGACGAGTACAAGGACTGCGCGCTCGTAACCTTCGAATACGACCACAAGTACTTTGGCTACGTTAAGAAGTCCTTCAAAAAGGTCGGCGCAACAAACAAGCTCGAGGTTCCCAAGGACGGCTTCGTTCTCGCTGTTCACTCCACGCAGAACACCTTTATCGAAAAGCTCGAGGCACTTTCCGAAACCGAAACCGCATTCCCCCACGGCGTTCACCTCTATAACGGCTACGATTACACCGTAAAGAAGATAAGCAAGGCTCCCGAAATCGACGGCGTTTTCGATAAGAACGAATGGAAGAACTTCAAGATCGAGGACATCAACGCAGATAACCTTTCTTGGTCCTATGCGCAGTTCGAGGTCGGCAACTACTATTCCACCTCCTCCTACTACGTGGCTTACGACAAGGATTACCTCTATCTCTGCGTAGTCGTTGACTCGCCCTATCACTATTGCCCGATCACACAGAGCAACGCAGGCGATATGTGGCAGTACGAATGTATTCAGGTTAAGGTAAGCTCCGAATCCCCCGACGGCGATTATATTTTCGAAAACTTCGACCGCGTTTCCAACAACAAGGCTGAAAAGGAAGGCGTTGTACGCTCCTACGGCTTCGCGGCTAACGATAACAACGAAACCTGCTATTATGAAGGCGGTATCACAACCGAATTCACCGGTAAGGTTGCTTGCTCTCGCGATGATGCGGCTCAGCAGACCGTATACGAGGTTGCAATCCCCTTTGCTGAATTCGGAATCACTCCCGAAAAGGGTATGGAGCTCGGCTTCACCTTCTCGGTCAACTCCACCAACGAGGTCGATAAGGTTTGGAAAAACGTTACCTACCGTAACGGCGGCGGTATCATCGGCAGAAACGACTGGTCGAAGATTCCCGTTATAACCCTCGATTAATTAAAACCTAATCAAAAGGCTGTCGCAAATGCGCTTTGCATCTGTGACAGCCTCTTTTTTAATACAAATAATATTTCTTTATTTTTTGCTCGTATTCATCGAGCCTTTTATTTTGCTTTTTCAAAAATGCGTTTATGTCGAAATCCTCGTTCCGCCATTCG
>JAGBWF010000001.1 GCA_017629895.1 Clostridia bacterium | reverse complement strand
TGTTTCAGTTCTTATTACTTATCCTTAACCTCATACTTACCGAACGTGCCCTGTGCGCGTGCATCACATTCCGCGAAAACGAAGAAAGCGAAGAAATTTACGAATAGCTTTTAATCATCAATAAAATAAAGGGACCCCCGGCGTTGATTAAAGCAATGCCGGGGGTTGATATTCAAAACGATTGAATTACATCGATGAATCTAAAGATACTTTTATATGACATTATATCACAAAGAATGTGACAAAAATATTTTTAACTAAAGCCTTCTATTCGCTTCATTTGTTTTACACTAATAATACGCAAGCAATTTGGACATTGAAACTCTTTCCAAACGACTTCTATGTCGCCCGTCATAAAAGTGTCGCCCATTGATAAATCATACTTTTTTGCTTCTGGTGATTTTGAATTGACGATTTTCGAAACCTCAATTCTTTTTAAACGTACTTTGCAATCAGGGCAATAATGTTTTTTAAATACAGTATATATAATATCCTCGTTTATGTATTTTTTTCCGGCTATCATACCATTTCCCCTAATCAGTTGTTATTCTAATAAATCCACCCGAACCAAACCAACCAGCAGATGCACCTTTTTGGGCAACAAATGATTTCCGACAGATAAGATGTCTACGGTTACACCCACTTCAATTTTGTATCCCAAAAAGCCTTTTACTTACGTTTTTATTTGACCTCAAATCTTCCGAACGTGCCCTGTGCGCGTGCATCGCATTCGGCGGTTATCAGCGCGCCCTCGGCGATATATTCACATTCGAGAACGGTTGCAAGGCGGTAGATATCGGTTACAATACCCGCTTCGGAATGAGGAACCAAAAGCTTCATCTTCTTTTTACCTGCCGAAACGAGCTCGTCGAGCCTTGCGAGAAGCTCATCGGTGCCTATACCGCTTTTCGCCGAAATTTCGATCGTACCCTTGGGGAACGGCGTTTCGCGGTTCGCGATATCGCACTTATTGAAAACCTCGAGCATCGGCTTATCGCCTGCACCGAGCTCGGAAACAAGCTCGAGCGTTACGGCGCGCTTGCGCTCACGCTCGTCGATGTCCTCGCTTGCATCGGTGATATTTATAATAAAATCGGCGTATTTAAGCTCCTCAAGCGTCGATTTGAACGCCTTTACAAGATGCGTCGGAAGTCTGTCGATAAAGCCGACGGTATCTGTCAGCAGCATTTCGGCGCCGCTCGGAAGAGTCAGCCTTCTCGTTGTCGGGTCGAGCGTTGCGAACAGCTTATCCTCGGCGAGAATGCCTGCATCGGTGAGCTTATTTAAAAGAGTCGATTTGCCCGCGTTGGTGTAGCCGATTATCGCGGCGGTCTTTACACCCGAGCGCATACGGGTTGCACGCTTTACGCTTCTCGTGCGCTCGATCTCCTCGATTTCGGCGGAAAGCGCGGCAATACGACGCTTGATATGACGTCGGTCGCTTTCGAGCTTCGATTCACCGGGGCCTCTCGTACCGATACCGCCACCCAAGCGCGAAAGCTCCTTACCCCTGCCGGTAAGACGCGGCGCGGTATAGCGGAGGCAGGCGATTTCGACCTGCAATTTACCCTCGCCCGTTACGGCGTGCAGAGCAAAAATATCCAAAATGAGCATCGTACGGTCGATAACACGTGCGCCCTCTATCTCACGCTCGAGATTTGCGATCTGCGAGGGTGTGAGCTCGTTATCGAAGACGACGAGAGAGATATCGCCGTCGTTTTTTATAAATTCGGCTATTTCCTGCACCTTGCCGCTGCCGATATAGGTTGCCTTGTCGGGCGTTGCGCGGTTTTGTATAACGCGTGCCGCCTCAACACCGCCCGCGGTTTCAAGCAGGCGTGCAAGCTCGTCGAGCGAGCGGTTGGTGCGTTCGTTTTCGTCAACCGTAGATACGGCAACAAGTAAAGCCTTGCCGTTTCCCTTTTGCAATTCGTCGGTTATATTCAGGTTTTCAGGCAAATTAAACACCTCTAAACTTAATACTATAATAATGCTGCCTTTCGCAAAGCAATAAATACAATGAAAATACTCATAAAAATCCGCGACATGCGCGTGGATTTTTATACCTCTGATGCCCGAAAGTGCGGACAAGCGAAGCGCGCACGCACTTTACGCGAGTGAACGGGCATCTCAAAATCCCGCCGCAGCGATTTCCGACCAAAACGCTTGCGTTTTGTGTCGAGAGCGAAGCGATATTATATTTTTCGGCTTTGCTTGCAAAGCCTACCTTACCTCTTCACTCTTCACTCTTAACTCTTCACTGTTTTTTGCGAAGCAAAAAACAAAGCGGCACGTTGCCGCGCCGCTTCAGGTATGCTACGATTAGTCGAGATTGAACTTCTTCTTGAACTTGTCTACACGTCCGCCTGCATCTACAAGCTTCTGCTTGCCGGTGAAAAACGGATGACATTTAGAGCAAATATCAATCTTAACGTTGTCCTTAACGGACTTGGTAACATATTCTGCGCCACAAGCACACTTGATGGTAGTGGTCTTGTAATCGGGATGGATACCCTGCTTCATTTTATAATTCCTCTCTTTCGTTTTTATCGGAAGGAGCACACTGCTCCAATTAATCGCACACTAAAGTATATCACGCATTTACCGAAAATGCAATACCTTTTTCGAAATTTTATAAATTTATTTTCGACACCGTTTTCTCGCCGATTTTACTTGAAATTTCGCGTTTTTTCAATTATAATATATTCTGTATCAATATGCAACACTTTT
>JAGBWF010000083.1 GCA_017629895.1 Clostridia bacterium | reverse complement strand
GGACTTTTTGCAAAAAGTCCTCTCTCGCGCTCTCTCCCAAAAACTCTTATATCAAATTATTTCTTGTGTGTCATTTTTGCTTACACACACAATTTTACTAATAGAATAAAAAACGTGCGGTTTTGCGGAAAGCGAGGTCGCGCGCGAGTCGCAATTCTTATATAAAACCCTATTGAAAAAAGGAAATATTTATTGTATAATGTATTGACCGTCCTATTATTGAAAAAAGGGGGCTGATGATCTATGATAAGAATGCACGACATTATCGCAAAAAAGCAAAGCGGGCGCGAGCTGACCGAAGAGGATATCGCTTTTTTTGTTAAAGGCGTTACCGACGGCTCTATTCCCGATTATCAGGCCTCGGCGCTGCTTATGGCTATATGGTTCAAGGGCATGAGCGAGGAAGAAACCATCCTGCTCACCGAATGTTTGGCGGACAGCGGCGAAATTAACGAGCTGCAAAGCATAAAGGGCAAAAAGGTTGACAAGCACTCGACCGGCGGCGTGGGCGACAAGGTATCGCTTATTGTCGGTCCTATGGTCGCGGCGGCGAACAGGGGCGTTTACGTTCCGAAAATGGCGGGGCGCGGACTCGGCTTTACCGGCGGCACGCTCGACAAGCTCGAATCCTGCAAGGGCGTCAACACCGAAATTTCCGCCGAGGAGTTCGAAGCCATAGTCCGCGAGCTCGGCTTCTGTATCGCAGGGCAAAGCAAGCGGCTTGCTCCTGCGGAATCACGCTTATCGGCAATACGCGACGTTACCTGCACCGACAACTCCATTCCGCTTATCGCGGCGGGGGTTATGTCGAAAAAGCTTACGGGCGGAAGCGAATGCATCGTTCTCGACGTTAAATGCGGAAGCGGTTCTTTTTGCAAAACCCAGCGCGACGCACTCGAGCTTGCGCGGCTTATGGTGCGTATCGGAGCGAAGGCAAAGCGCAAAACGGTTGCGCTTATTACCGATATGTCTGCCCCTCTCGGCTGTGCAGTCGGCAACAGCGTAGAGCTTATCGAGGCGATACGCGTGCTTGAGGGGCGCGGAGACGAGCGTCTGACCGAGCTTTGTATTACCGTTGCGGCGAATATGCTTTATGCCGCAAACGTTGCCGATTACGAAGCCTGCTTTGCCATTGCGGAGGAAACGCTATATGACGGCAGTGCGCTTGATAAGCTTGCACAGCTTGTCGAACGGTTAGGCGGCGACAAGAGATATATTTACGACACCAATCTTTTCGAGGAAAGCAACGTTACCGCGATGCTCGTTGCCGAAAAGAGCGGTTATATTTCGAAAATCGATGCCTATGAGGTCGGCAGAGCGGCGGCATTGCTCGGCGCAGGGCGCGAAAGAATCGGCGGAGCTATCGATCACACTGCGGGCATTATTCTTAACAAGCGCGTCGGCGACAGGATCGAAGAGGGCGAAGCCCTGGCGACGCTTCAGGCGAGCAGCATCGAGCGCGCACAGAGCGGTATGGAGCATCTCTTCCGCGCGGTTACGATAGGCAAAGAAAAGCCGAAAATCGAAAAGATCGTACTCAGAGTTATATGAATTTGGATTGTGATTGAATTATGACTGTATATAATGCAAACGGCATTGCCGAAACCGAAAGCGTTGCGGCGGAAATAGCGAAAAAGCTTGAAAACGGCGGTTTTCTGGCGTTATACGGCGGTATGGGCGCAGGCAAGACGACCTTTGTGCGCGGACTTGTAAAGGCGCTTTGCCCCGAATGTCTCGACCTCGTTCACTCCCCCACCTTTGCGATTGTGAACGAATACCGCGGAGAGAAGATAAGCATCTTTCATTTCGACCTTTACCGTCTTACCGACGAGGACGACCTTTACTCTACGGGATTTTACGATTACATCGAGCAGGGTGCGCTCGTTATTACCGAATGGACCGAGCTTTTCGAGGACAGCGTGCCCGAGGGCGCGATAAAGCTTAAAATCGAAACGGTATCCGAAACCGAAAGGAGATTTACCTTATGCTGATAGCGGCACTTGACAGCACTGCGATTACGGCGAGCGCGTGTATTGCCGAAATCGAAGAAGGAAGGGTTAAGACCTTTTCGCTCTTCACGGTTAAAAACAAGCTGACACACAGCGAAATTCTGCTTCCTCTGCTCGAAAACGCCTGCAAGCAATACGGCGCGGACATCGACGATATAGAGCTTTTCGCAGTAAGTGCGGGCCCCGGCTCGTTTACGGGCGTGCGTATCGGCGCGAGCACCGTCAAGGGCTTGGCTTTTGCAAAAAACACCCCCTGCGTTGCCGTTTCGGCGCTTGAGGCGATGGCGAAAAATATAAATCGCGGCGTTGTTTGTCCTGTTATGGACGCGCGGCGCGATCAGTTCTACACCGCGATCTTCGAAAACGGCGTTCGTCTGCTCGAGGACTCTGCGCTTTCCTTTGCAGAGATTTGCGAAAAGCTTTCCTGCTACGGCGAGGTTACCGTTTGCGGCGACGGTATGGAAAAATTCCTTTCGCTTTGCGAAAACGACAAAAACCTCTTCCCCGCCTCCTATGCCTGCGCCGACCAGAATGCACTTTCGGTTGCGTTATGCGGATACGAAAAATTCGTCAACGGCGAAGCGGTTTCGGCAAAGGAGCTTCAGCCGATATATCTGCGTTTGCCCCAAGCCGAGCGCGAAAGATTAGAGCGCGAAAAGAAGGAAAACGCTTGATTTTCAAGCCTTATACAAATAATTAACAAAAAACATACAAACAAGGAGAATTTAAAATGATAGCATTGGCATGTGATCACGGCGGATTGGAGATCAAGAACGCCATTATCGAATCGCTTAAGGCAAAGGGAATCGAGTATATCGACCTCGGCACGAACACGACCGATTCGGTTGACTACCCGATCTACGCAAAGGCGCTTTGCAAGGAGATTACCGAGGGCAGATGCGAAAAGGGCATTCTCTGCTGCGGTACCGGTATCGGTATGTCGATCGCGGCGAACAAGGTACGCGGCATCCGCGCGGCTGTTCTTTCCGACGAATTCTCGGCTGAAATGACAAGACGCCACAACAACACCAACGTTCTTTGTCTCGGCGGCAGAGTTATCGAGTGCGAAAAGGCTGTAAAGCTTGCAGACATCTTCCTTACCACCGAATACGAGGGCGGCAGACACGACAAGCGTGTTGCTATGCTCGAGGATTAGTAACAAACAAATTTTGAAGGACGGTTTTTCACCGTCCTTTTTCTTTTCAAGCTTTTAAATCCCCACAAATACGGCAAGCCGTGCCGCTTCACCTTGATATCACCCCAAAAATGCAAGCATTTTCGGGGACCCCGTGCTTCAATATCACCCCAAAAATGCAAGCATTTTCGGGGCCCCGTGCTTCAAGGGGAGGGCAACAAAAAAGACGGATTAAACCGTCTTTTTTCAAGATTATTTATCCTTAATGCCTCTTAAGAGCTTATAATATTCGTAAGCGGCGCGTTCGTTTTTATTATCGCCGAATTTATAAAATTCGCCTTCCTTGATATCGGGCGGAAGATAGCGCTGTGCAACGTAGTGATTAGGGTAGCTGTGAGGATATTTATATCCCGTGTCGGCATCGGGGCGGTGTGTATCGCGCAGGTAGGAGGGGATTTCCCTGCCTCTGCCCGAATTTATCGCGGTTGCCGCCGCGAAATACGCATCGTGTGCCGAGTTGGATTTGGGTGCGGTCGCAAGAAGCACGACGGCATCGGAAAGCGGAAGGCTCGCCTCGGGCAGACCGACAGACGTCGCGATATCCACGCACGCCTTGACTATCGGTATGCAGGAGGGATATGCAAGTCCGATATCCTCGCAGGCGATTATCATCAATCTGCGGCAGGCGGAAATAAGGTCGCCGCCCTCTAATATCCGCGCGAGGTAGAATATCGCCGCATCGGGATCCGAGCCGCGTATCGATTTCTGAAAGGCGGAAAGGAGGTCGTAGTGCTCGTTTCCGTCGCGGTCAAAGCGAATACCCGAGCGTTGCGAAAGCTCGCGCGCAAGCTCCTCCGAGAGCTCACATTCGCTTGCAAAATAAAGGTTTTCGAGCGCACCTATTCCCTTTCGCACGTCGCCCCCGCAGCCGTTTGCGATTGCCATAAGGGTGCTGTCCGAGCAAAGCTTGTTCATACCCGTGCTTTCGTTGCATATATCGAACGCGCGGCGCAATGCAGGCAGCATATCGTTTGGCTCGACGGGCTTGAATTCAAAAACTGTCGAGCGCGAAAGCAATGCGGGATAGAGCGAGAAGAAGGGGTTTTCGGTTGTTGAGGAGATGAGCGTTACACGCCCGTCCTCGACGTATTCGAGCAGCGATTGCTGCTGTTTTTTATTGAAATACTGAATTTCATCGATATACAGAATAATACCGTCGGATGCCGTGATCGTATGCGACACAGAGAGAATATCCTTGATATCCGAAAGCGTTGCAACGGTCGCGTTGATACGGTAAAATTCCCTGCCGGAAAGCTTTGCCACGATTTCGGCGACGGTTGTTTTACCCGTGCCGGGAGGGCCGTGGAAAACGAGCGAGGGCAGGTGTCCGCTTTCGATTATTCTGCGAAAGGGCGCACCGTTTGACAGCAGGTGCCTTTGCCCTGCCACCTCATCGAAGCTTTTCGGTCTGACCTTATCTGCAAGCGGCATAATATAACCTCCGGTCAGATAAAAGATAAGAGATAAGAGATAAGAGAAGAGGTTGTTTTTGCTATCGCAAAAAACCTCAAAATAAATGTCTGTTATCTGTTATTTGTTATCTGTTATCTATTTTCTTTTCTTCTTCCCCTTGTTCGTTGCAGGGGGGTAATAGGTGTTGTCGGAATCGTTTTCCTTATCCTCCATATCGAGAATTTCCTGTGCCTCGGGCTTTTTGCGGAAGGAGAATTTCGATTCCTGATTATTGAATATTCGGAAGATATTCGAGCGGTGCATATAGATAACGAGCAAGCCGACAAAGAGCGTGAAGAAGAGCTCGAACGCCTGCGGCGCGTGGCCTGTTCTGAACTCGGTTGCGATCTTATGCGTTGCGGGATAGGTGAGCGCGGCGATTATCGAGGAAAGCGAAACGTAGCGAGTGAGAAGCAAAACGAGCGCGAAGAGGCAGAAAAGCACTGCAAACTCCATCGGGTCGATAAGCAATATCATCGTCGCGGCGGTAAGCACGCCCTTGCCGCCCTTGAATTTATAGAACACGGGGAAAATATGGCCTATCATACAGAACGCGCCTGCGAAATAGGCACCCGTCTGTCCGAGAAGGATAACGCCGATAAGGACCGAAACGACCTGCTTGCCGATATCGCCCGCAAGCGTTAAAAGCGCGCCGTCCTTGCCGTATACTCTGTGCATATTGGTAAGGCCTGCGTTGCCGCTGCCGAAATTGCGGATATCCTGCTTGTATTTATAGGTAGAAACGATTATCGCCGAATTGAGCGAGCCGAGAAGGTACGCGCTTACGCCGCAGAGCACCCACGCAAAAACGAAGATGACGTTGCTCGCCGTTGCGTTTTCGACAGAGGCTGCCCATTTTGTCATAAGGCCGAACATCTGCGGTAATACGTTATAGAGATAAACCATATTTCTGCTCCTTTATATCGTTTTGGGATTTTCGCCCTTTTGCTTTATAACCAATCTTATCGGCGTGCCCGAGAAATCAAACGCTTCTCTGAGGCAGTTTTCGATATAACGCTGATAGGAGAAGTGGAAAAGCTCGGAATCGTTGCAGAAGAGCACGAAGGTGGGAGGGGTTACGCCCGTTTGCGTCATATAATATATCTTCAATCTTCTGCCCTTATCGGAGGGGGGCTGTACGCGGGCGGTTACGTCCGAAAGGAAATCGTTAAGAAGTCCCGTCGTGATACGGCGGTTCGCGTTTTCGTATATCTTGTTTATCTGGGGATAGAGCTTTTCGACTCTCTGCCCCGTTTTTGCCGAAACGAAGGCTGTCGGTGCATAGCGCATATAGCCGAGCGCGGTATAGACCTCTTTTTCGAAGTTCTTTACCGAGGAATTATCCTTTTCCAAGCTATCCCATTTATTTATTACGATTATGCTTGCCTTGCCCGCATTATGAGCAAGTCCTGCGATACGCTCGTCCTGCGCGGTAACGCCCTCGTTCGCATCGACCATTATAAGACAAACGTCTGCCTTTTCGACAGCGGCGTTCGCACGGATGACCGAGAATTTTTCTATTCTGTCCTCGACCTTCGCGCTTCTTCTTATACCTGCGGTATCGACGAAGATGTATTTGCCGTGCTTGTTTTCGACAAAGCTGTCGATAGCATCACGCGTGGTACCGGGGATATCCGAAACGATAGAGCGCTCCTCGCCTGTGATACGGTTGATTATCGAGCTTTTGCCCGCATTGGGCTTACCGATAACCGCAACGCGAATAGAGCCCTCCTCGTTGGGATTATCGACCTGCTCGGGAAGATAGGAAATGACGGTATCGAGAATATCGCCCGTACCCGTACCGTGTACCGAGGAAACGGCGATAACGTCCTCGAAGCCGAGCTCGTAAAATTCATAAAATCCCGCGGGAAGATCGCCGACGGTATCGACCTTATTAACGGCAACGACTATCGGCTTGCGGCTCTTTTTGAGCATCGAGGCGATTTCTCTGTCCGCCGCGGTAACGCCGGTATGGATTTCCGTCATAAAGATTATTACGTCGGCAGAGCCTATCGCGATAAGCGCCTGATCGCGCATTTGCTTTAAAATCGTGCTTTCGGTCGAGGGCTCGATACCGCCCGTATCGATAAACAGCATTTGTCTGCCGTTCCATTCGACGTCGCAATAGATTCTGTCGCGGGTTACGCCGGGAGTATCCTCGACTATCGAGATACGCTCGCCCGCTATTTTATTGAAGAATGTGCTTTTGCCGACGTTCGGTCTGCCGACGACGGCAACTGTGCATTTTGCCATTTATATCAGTCCTTTCATCAGAGGCTGTTTTCTATTCCGAGCATTGCCTCGCAAAGCTCATATCCCCCGCGCGAGACGACGGTCAGCTTTACGCCGAGCGCGCTCTCCACCTCCTCGGTGGTTACGTTATCGAGGAACATATCGCCCTCTGCGCGAAGCATATTTTCGGGGATAAGAAGCTCGTCGCCCAGACGCTTGCCCTTAAGCTGCTTTATTATATCGCCGCCTGTTACAAGTCCGCTTACCGTTACGCTTCCGCCGAAGAAATCGTTTCTTATCGGGAAAACGTTGAGGCGGAGATTTTCGTGCTTTCTCATCGCATCGAGCGCAAGCTTTTTGATAAATTCATAAGCCGCATAGCCCGTTGCTATGCTTACTTCCCTATTATACTCTATTTTTTCGCTGTTTTCAAGACATTCCGCAAATTCGTCGGCATCGCTTCTTATCATTCCGACGCCGTTTTCGAGCTGAGGATAGCCCTCGTAATATTCGCCGCAGGGTATTTCCCTTTCGGCAAGAAGATAAAATTCGTCCGAGGGGTAAACAAGGCGCATTCCGCGCGTTTTAAGCGCTTCCTCGCCGAAGCGGTTTGCAATATCGAGCACCTCTTGAGCCGATTCCTTATCGTAGGGCTTAAGCGGATACAAGCCCTTTCTGTGCCCCGTTAATCCGCAGGGGACGAGCGCGATGCTTTCGATATTATCGAGGCTTAAAAGGTCTTTAAGGCTGTTTTCGAGCTGTACACCGTCGTTTATGCCGTTGCAGAGCACTAACTGTGCATTGAGCGCGATGCCGCCCTTATCGAGAATATCGATATATTCGAGGCAATCGCCTGCAAAGCGGTTATTCATCATCTTACAACGAAGCTTGGGGTCGGTGGTATGCACCGAGATATTGATCGGCGAGATACGCATTTCGACGATACGGTCGATATCGCTTCTTTTTAAATTCGTAAGGGTTATATAGTTACCCATAAGGAAGCTGAGTCTTTCGTCATCGTCCTTGAAATACACCGTTTCGCGCATACCCTCGGGGTTCTGGTCGATAAAGCAAAAAATGCAATTGTTTCGGCATTTCTTCTTTTCGTCCATAAGGTAGGTCGAAAATTCGAGCCCGATATCGTCGTATTCGTCCTTGACTATAACGGCTTCATAGGGGACACCGTTTCTTGTGAGCGAAAGGGTGAGCTGTTTTTCCATTATATAGAAGCGGTAATCGAGCACGTCGTTTATCGC
>JAGBWF010000082.1 GCA_017629895.1 Clostridia bacterium | reverse complement strand
GATCCATACGGTCGCCGATGGTTTTACCGTTGTTTACGATGTTACGGTGCGTCAGCATAACGCCCTTGGGGAAGCCGGTGGTTCCCGAGGTGTACTGCATGTTACAGACATCATCGGGCTTCACGAGAGATGCGCGTCTGCGCACCTCCTCACGCGGAACAAGGCTTGCGCGGGAGAGCATCTGCTCCCAATTAAGACAGCCGTTCATATTGAATCCGACGGTTACGACGTTGCGCAGGAACGGCAGATTTTTCGAATAAAGCGGCTTGCCTGCAGGGAGATTTTCGAGCTCGGGGCAGAGCTCGCTTATTATTTCCTTATAGTTGATATCCTTGCAGTATTCTATCATAACGAGAGTATGAGTATCCGACTGCTTTAAAAGATATTCTATTTCGTGTATCTTGTAGGCGGTGTTTACCGTTACGAGCACCGCGCCGATTTTCGTTGTCGCCCAGAAGGTAATAAACCATTCGGGTACGTTCGTTGCCCAGACAGCGACGTGGTCGCCCGCCTTTACGCCGAGCGAGATAAGCGCCGCGGCACATTCGTCAACGTCGCGCCTGAATTGCTCGTAGGTACGGGTATAATCGAGAGTGGGATATTTAAATGCGTATTGGTCGGGATAGTTTTCGACCATTGTGTCGAGCACGCTTGCAAAGGTGGCGTCGATAACGTCGTATTTTTTCCAAACGAACGTGCCGGTCTTTGCGCGGTTGTAATATCTGTGCTCGTCCGACTTTTTCTTGTTGCGCGAAAGCGAGGAGATATAGCTTGTGAAATGCGTGAGCACGATATCGGCATCGTTTATTTCCTCGTTCCATGCACAGCAGATAAAGCCTTCGAAATTGAGCGAGGAAAGCGCGCCGATAACCTTATCTACGTCGAGCTCGCCCTCGCCGATAAGCACGGTTTTGCCGTCCTTCATATCGCCGAGACGGACGTATTTGATATATGCGCCGAGTGTTTTTATCGTCGCCTCTGCCGTTTCGCCTGCACCGAAATAGGTACCGCGAACGTTCCACGAAGCACCTATCGCGGCAGAAGAGAAGCAGTTTATAATATCTATAACCCTTTGGGTGTCCGAAAGGTATCCTACCGTTTCGAAAAGTATCGAAACGCCGACCTCCTCTGCACGCTTGACAGCGGGCAAAAGCTTTTCCTTTAAAGCCTCGGGAGAGATTTCGCTTTCGGCGCGGAGGATGATATATTCTATCCCCGCGTTTGCCGCCATATCGATATATTTAACGAAGGTATCGCCGCATGCCTGCTCGCTTTCGGCAGAAATCGGGAAATGAAGTGCCGAAACCGAAAGTCCTCTGTTGAGAAGCTTTCTTTTCGCATCTGCGGTATTGTCGCGGCGCAGAATGCTGTCGCTGTGCGATGCACGCTCCTTGAGCGCATCGTATATTTCGAAGCCCTCGAAGCCGTAATCGTAAGCATATTTACAGGTATCGATAAACGAGGGACGGCTGACGTATTTCGTTGAAAATACGATTTTCATCTTATTCCTCCTCGAATACGATCTTGTTGAGTGCGTTTATATATGCGCGGATGCTTGCCGCGACGATATCGGTAGATATTCCGTTGCCCGAATAAAGTCTGCCGTTGTTGCGAAGCCTTACGAGAGCCGAGCCGAGTGCCTCCTTGCCCTCGGTAACCGACTGTACCTGAAAATCATCGAGCTCATAGTGGTATCCGATGCATTGCTCGATAGCGCGGAATGCAGAATCGATAGGTCCGTCGCCGATGCTGACACCGTTTATAATTTCGCCGTTACAGCTCAGGGTAACCTGGGACATCGAGCTTGCGAGGTTGCTGCTGCTTGTCGTGTAGCTTTCGAGATGATAGGTAGAGGGCGCCTGCATTGCAGAGCTTGCAATAACAGCCTCAAGCTCCTTTGCGCCGACCGCGTCCTTCTTCTCGCAGACCTGCATAAGCGCTCTGTGAACGTTTCCGCAATCGGAATCGGTAAGCTCGTATCCGAGAATACGCGCAGCCTGCGCTACCTGTGTGATAGTGCTGTCGGAATCGAGAAGGATGCTCTGCTTTTCGCTGAGCGTATCGTTTATATATTCATCGTGGCTGATCTTGGCGAGCATATCCTCGATGCTTGCGTGTATTTTCGTGTTGTTGAGCGAGGTTTCGGCGCCGATCTGCTTTGAACAGATGCTCATCGCGTCTGCGAACTCCCCTGTGAGCAGAGTACCGTTGCCCGACATAGCGCACTTGATTCCGTCTGCGCCTGCCTTTATCGCCGCAACCGAAGCCGCAACCGCCATATTCACGCGGTCGGAAAGCTGAACGTATACGGGCACGTCGATTTCGCTCTTTAAGGCTTTTACAAGCTCTGCGATTTCCTCGGGGAGCTTATCGCCCGCATCGTCGCAGAGGTTGATTGCGGTTGCACCGTTCGCGATCGCTTCCTTTGCGGCAGCTATGATAAAATCGCTATCGGCGCGGGTTGCATCAAGCGCGGAAAATTCGACGTTCTCGCAAAGCGTTTTGGCGAAAGACGTGAGCTCGGCGATCTTCGCGAGCATTTTTTCGGCTTTTATATGATAGGTGTATTCCATCAGAACGGTAGAAACGGGAAGCTCTATCTGAAGTCTGGGGGATTGAGCCTCTTTTATGCATTCCCAAGCTGCGAGAACGCTGTCCTTGTCGAAGCCGACGGGGATAGAAACAGTTGCGTTTTTGATCTTTTGGGAGATCGTTTTATAGACGATAGAATCCTCGCGGGGATTTTTGATCGGCGCGAGCTCGATAATATTCGCACCGATAGAATCGGCACAAACCGCGATAGCAGTCTTTTCGCGGAAAAGAAGCGCTACCTGTCTGTCCTGCGAAAGCTTTTTGAGCGTAATATCGGAAACGGCAATTTTTTTCATTTTTTCAATACCTTTCTCTGATAAAAATTCAGTGGCAGCAAACAAAAAACGCCTTCATCTCTTTGTTTGCTTCAAAGAGACGAAAACGCAAGCCCTGACTTATGTTTCCGCGGTACCACTCTTCTTCATTCCGAAAAGGGAATGCACTTCGGTGCTTTCACACCTTTGCTCTGTAACGGGAGCGCCCGTCTGCCATTACGAAAGCTTCACGGCAGACGCTCCGCGGTGAGTTCTGCAAGCTCCTCCCGATGCCTCGCACCGAACGGCATCTCTCTCAAGGCGAGGAAATCCTGCTTACTATTCCGCATCACAGCGTTTCGATAATGGAATGATTTTAGCACAAGCTTTGAGGTTTGTCAATATTTTTGATAAAAAAATCCGCCGAAAAGCATCGGCGGATTTATCTGTTTTTTTATTAAAGCTTGTTTATGTCCGCATCGGTGATAAGGTGGAAGCCTTCTCTTTCGAGAGCGGATTCGGCTATCTCGTTGTCCTCGACGCGCAAAACGACGTAAGCGTGTCTTTCGGTGCGCGCCATAAAGGCATAGAGATATTCCATATTTATTCCCGATTTATCGAGCACGCTCAATGCTGCGGTCAGCTTTCCGGGAGCGTCGCCGATCTTAACGCCGACAACGTCGGTTACTTTTATAAGATATCCGTTATCGGAAAGAGCCTTCTTGGCGGTTTCAACGTCGTTTACGATAAGGCGGAGAATGCCGAAATCGTTGGTTTCCGCTATCGAAAGTGCGCGGAGGTTGATGTTGCTTTTTGCAAGGATATCCGTTATCGAAACGAGAGCGCCCTGTTTGTTTTCGACGAATACCGTTATCTGCTTGATTGCCATAATTTTGTTCCTTTCCGTGTTTTATTTTATATCAGCTTGCGCTTGTCTATGATGCGTACAGCCTTGCCCTCGCTTCTTGCGATGGTCTTGGGTGCGACGAGATGTATCTTCGGGTTGATGCCGAGCATCGTCTTCATCGCCTCGCCGAGCTTGCGCTCCATCGAAAGAATTTCGCTTACCTTGTCGGTGAACTGCTCGGGGTTCATTTCAACGTTGATATCGAAGGTATCGTTGTTGTTGACACGGTCTACGATTATCTGATAGTTGGGCTGATAGCCCTCGTTGAGAAGCACGGTTTCGATCTGGCTGGGGAATACGTTGACACCGCGGATTATCATCATATCGTCGGTTCTGCCCATAGGCTTCGCCATCTTGACCAGGGTACGTCCGCAGGAGCACTTCTTGCGCGAAAGCACGCAAATATCGCGGGTGCGGTAGCGGAGAAGCGGGAAAGCTTCTTTATCGAGCGAGGTGAAAACAAGCTCGCCCTTTTCGCCCTCGGGGAGCACCTCTCCTGTTTCGGGGTCGATTATTTCGGCGAGGAAGTGGTCCTCGTTTATATGCATACCGGTCTGCTCGCAGCATTCGAAAGCGACACCGGGACCGCTCGTTTCGGTAAGACCGTAGATGTCGTACGCCTTGATACCGAGAGTTTCTTCGATGTTTTTGCGCATTTCCTCGGTCCAGGGCTCTGCGCCGAATATGCCTGCCTTGAGCGGAATGCTATCGGGGGTGCAGCCCTTTTCCTTTAAGGATTCACCGAGATATGCGGCGTAAGAGGGGGTACAGCAAAGAATGGTCGCGCCCAGATCGGTCATAAACTGAATCTGTCGCTCGGTATTGCCCGAGGACATGGGCAGGGTAAGACAGCCGACCTTGTGCGAGCCGCCGTTCAAGCCTGCGCCGCCCGTGAAAAGACCGTAGCCGTATGCAACCTGACAAACGTCGTCCTTGGTTCCGCCTGCCGCGACGATAGCTCTTGCACAGCAGTCCTCCCAAAGATCAATATCGTGCTGGGTATAAAATGCCACAACGCGTCTGCCCGTAGTACCCGAGGTGGACTGAATACGCACACATTCCGAAAGCGGCTTTGCAAGAAGACCGTAGGGATATGCGTCGCGAAGGTCGGATTTCGAAAGGAAGGGAAGCTTGTGAAGATCCTCAATTCCCTTGATATCCTCGGGCTTGACACCCTTTTCGTCCATAAGTCTGCGGTAATATTCAACGTTTTCGTATACGTGCTTTACCTGAGCGACGAGCTTTTCCGATTGAAGTCTTTTGATATCCTCGACCGGCATGGTTTCAATTTCTTTTTGGTAGTAGTTCTGTTCCATTTTCTTCACCTTTTGAAAAAGTCGATTTTGGAATGCTTTGAAAAAAATAATCCTCTGCATTCCGATAAAGAATACAGAGGACGAGAAAACCCGTGGTACCACCTCTATTTACCGTTTTTTCACAAAAACGGCCTTTGGGAGTGCAATAACACTCTTGTTCTGTAACGGGAACGCCCGTTGCTGCTTACTTCTTTCGGTTCGGCGCACAGCTCGCAGGATGAATTCGGACACGCTTTTCCCATTGCCTCGCACCAAACGGCAACTCTCTGTAGGGTAGGACACGCTTACTTGTTCCTGCTCAAACGCTTTTTTAGAATATTAACACCTTTTTTCGATAAAGTCAAGAGAAAATCCGAAAAAATTCTCACTTCGAACGATGAGTTTTCTTATCGCGTTGCTATTTACATTTTGCGAAAAGCGTGTTATACTGTTACATTATAGAAGAAATTCGCGAAATATCGCGAAAAGAGGTGCGTTATTATGCTTTTCGAAAAGGCTAAAAAATATTATTCCGAGGCAAGAGATATACTTATAGCGCTCGCGGACAGCGTTCCCGACGAAATGGTCGAGGGCACGCGTGAGGCAAACCGCAGAGCGACCGTAAGACAGTATAACGTTATTCTTCAGACGGTTATGCTCGCCTGCGCGGTTGCAGACGGCAGGGTTATGGACGGCGAGATCGAATTTATCGCGGCACTCGGGCTTGAGCACGGCGGAATTTCTCTCGATTGGGAGGCGCTGACACGCTGTTCTGCAGAGGAAAACGCCGAATTTTCCGAGGAGCTGACCGAAACCGTTGCGCCCGTCGCAAATGCGTTTATCGGAAAATGCAAGGAGTTTTCGAGACTCGATCCGACTTCTTATTCTGCGCTTGATAGACTCACGGGGCTTCTTCTCGATGCGTTTTGCAACGCCGACGGTCAGATGACGCGTGAGGAATATGCGGCGGGAAGAGCCGTGCTCGACAGCTTTATAAGAAGCAACTGGCAGAATTCGGATTCGACCGAGCTCAAGAGCAACGGTATAAAGATAGAGCCTCCCATAAGCCGCGAAGGCAACAATGCAAGCAACGGAGATATTCCCGACAGACTTATGAGACCGAGAAATTCCGCAGGCAACGCGGATGATGCCGATAACCGAGCAAGCGGACTTATCGGCGCGCTCGGCGGATTGCTCGATACTATCGGCGGTATGCGCGGAAAGCCCTCGGTAAGCGGGGACAGACCCATGATACCGAAAAAATCTGCAGGTAATACGCCTGTCGCAAGCGGCGTGTCTTCATCTGCACCCGAAGCGATTGTCGGCGAAAAGCTGCCCGAGCTCGTTCTCAACACAGCCGACGAAAAGCTTCTGAACTATGCGAAAAACCGCAGGGATTTCACAAACGGCGTTATATTCATACGCACAAGCGTCGGAGAGGGAAGCGGCTTTATGCTTACAAAGGACGGCTTCGCGGCGACGAACGCACACGTTGTCGGCGACGAAAGAAACGTAAAGGTTCGCTTTGCCGCACCGCTCGCACCTCAGGGCTTTATCGGCGCAACGGTTATCGCGAAGGATACGGTTCACGACCTTGCGATCATCAAGCTCGAAAGCAACGAATATTATCATTGCGAAATAGACTGCTCGGGCTTGGAGGCGGAAATAGGCAGCGAGGTTGCACTTCTCGGCTTCCCCTTGGGCAGTAATCTTACCGATAACGTCGAGGAGCTCAATATAAGCCTTGCGCGCGGCTACGTTTC
Source organism: Clostridia bacterium (assembly GCA_017629895.1). Lineage (GTDB taxonomy): Bacteria > Bacillota > Clostridia > Oscillospirales > CAG-382 > Coliplasma. The sequence goes on along the minus strand of JAGBWF010000082.1, from coordinate 5,219 downwards.
CTCGAACCAGACGCGCAACAGCCAGCGCACTACCTTCCTTGATATCAAGGCGTTCCACGGAAATTCGGGCGGCCCGATAGTGAGCCTCGACAGCGGACTTATAATAGGAATACTCGTCGGTGCCGTGCTCGATGAGGCGGGCGGTCTTACTATGATGATTCCCGTTCGCTATCTTACAGAGCTTGTGGAAAAGTTCAAATAAACCAAATTTGCGGGTGATAAAATGACGGATAAGAAAATATACAGTGCATTTATTTCCTCTAACTTCGAATCGCTCCGCGACGAGCGCAATATCGTTATAAAAAACCTTCTTGATTTCCGTATACTGCCTATCGCTATGGAGCATTTTACGGTTTCTACGAGCGGTGAATTTTCGGATATCGAGGCGCTTATCGATGATTCCGATTTCTTTATTCTCTTGCTCGGCGCACGCTACGGCTCCTGCGATGCCAACGGTGTTTCCTGGACGGAGAGGGAATATCTCTACGCGAAAAAGAAAAAGAAGCCCATTCTTGCGATAATCTGTGATGAGCTTGCCGCGAACCTTCGCAAGAGCGCCGAGGAGCTTGATAACGATGCTTTGAAGCAGATCGAATTCAATAACCGCATCGGATTTGCGCGCGAAGCAGGCAAGGAATTCACTATCGAAACGATAGTAAAGCTGTTTCTTAACACGCAGAATTTCTCGAACTGCATCGGGTGGACGCGCATCGAGGACATCAGTAAGGACGAGGACGCACTGGCTGAATGGCGAAAAACAAAATCCGCGTTTGATATAGGCGGCTGCTGGCACCATATCCATCTCAGTGAGGATGACGAAAAATATATAAGAGTCGGCACGGTGGTTATCGAGCAGGATTTTACCCCTAATAACTACGGAAGACTTAAAATGCACGGCGAAAACTATAACGTGCTTTATTACGATACACAAAAAAACGACCTGCGCGAAAATATTATGCAGGGAAGTAAGTTCACCGGTGAATATACGCTTAATGAAAACGGTACAATATTCGGTATATTCAATTCACAGCGTACCTTTAACGGCCGCTTCGGAGAACAGACGGTAAGCGGCGGAACAAGACGCGGCATACACGATTTTATGATAAACGTCTTCAACGATACGACCGAATTTATCAGCGGTGATTTTCACGACGAGGCGCCCTCGCCCAAGCTCGGCAAGATTTTGCTTTTCCGTACCCGCGAGATGAGAAACGAATTTCTTCTCGATCACCGCGGACATATAATAGAAAAAAGATAGGTGTTTTATGAATTACGAACTTATAATATCGCTTGTCAAGCAGGCAAGTGAGTTTGTTTTCGATTCCTCTCTCCGCGAAAGCGTGGATATGAAGGGAAGTGCTGATTTTGTAACTGCCGTAGACCTTAAAATCAGCAGCTTTCTGAAGGAAAAGCTTGCCGAAATCACCCCCGAAATCGGATTTATGAGCGAGGAGGAGGAGGGCGAAATCGCAAAAAAGCGTTGGATACTCGATCCTATCGACGGCACGACGAATCTCGTGTACGACTATAATTTCAGCTCGGTCTCGCTCGCCTATTTCAACGGAAGCGAAATCGAATTCGGTGTTATTTATAACCCCTATAATAAGGATATTTTCACCGCGTATCTCGGAAACGGCGCGTATCTCAACGGTGTTCGCCTTGAAAACGCTCCTGACAGAGAGCTTTCCGATTGCCTTATCGAATTCGGCGCGGGAAGCACCAAAAAGCAGTATGCCGACGAAAGCTTCGCTATCGGCAAGGAGGTCTTCTGTAATTGTCTTGATATTCGACGCGTCTGCTCGAGCGCACTTGCAATAGCGTATACCGCCGCAGGTAAGATAAACGGCTATTTTGAGCGCAGTATAAAGCCCTGGGATTATGCCGCCGCGACGCTTATGCTCAAAGAAACCGGATGCTTCTGCTCGGACTGGGACGGCAACCCGATACAGTTTGAAAATGCTTCGAGCTACGTTTGCGGTACGAAAAAGGCGTATGATTTTCTTTTTACAACGGTAAACTGCAACAGACAATAAAAAATCTCCCGAGATGCTATTTAAAGCAGAGCTCGGGAGATTTTCGTTTTTTTGTAAAGCTACGCTTGGAAAAGCCTGTCGATGCTGACCGAAAAAAGCTCGGCGATAGCGGGGAGCATCGTGATATCGGGATAAGAGCGATTTTGCTCCCATTTCGAAACCGCCTGAATGCTTATTTTCAGGCTGTGCGCCAATGCGCGCTGAGTCAGCCCCGCGTCTGTGCGAAGCTGTCTGATGTTTTCGCCAATACAAAGTGTCAAGTGCGAACCCTCCGTTTTTACGTTTTTGTGATCCAAGGGTGCCGCACGTTTTTTACGCGGCAAGAACGGGGTTGCTGTTACACAACCCCGACTTACTATTGCTCGCTAAAGGTCAATGGGAATTAAGCCCTTTTGTTCGGGGCGAGCAATACGGCACTTGCAAATATGCAAGCAGAAATCATATACTGCCCCTCCTTTCGTTTTGATATATGAAGCAAACGTCTGCAGTCCGCTCGCCACGTTTATATTTTAACACCCGCGCGCCGATTAGTCAACCATAAAATATCAACCGTTGGTAGCAGTCGAAAAAATATTGAATACCTCTTGACAAACAATACTATGTGTGATATAGTATTGCGTGATGGGAGGTATTTTTTATGGATATGCAGATCAAGCGCGGACTTTTGGACGTTTGCGTTCTTGCGGCAATTAAAAACGCCGATTCCTACGGATATCAGATAATAAAGGATATGTCGCCGTATGTGGAAATTTCGGAATCGACGCTTTATCCAATACTGAGACGCTTGGAATCGGGTGAGCTTTTAAGAGCGTATTCGGTCGAGCATAACGGAAGGCTGCGCAAATATTATTCTATAACAGAGCTCGGCAGAAAGAGAATTTCCGATTTCGCAGAGGAATGGAAGCAGATAGTGTCGGTATACGAATTTATAACCAAGGAGGAAAACGACGGTGAATAAACGTGAATTTCTCGAAGCAATAAGAAAAGGCATATCCTCACTGCCCGAGGAGGATATGAACCGATCGATAAGATTTTACTCCGAAATGATCGACGATAGGATCGAGGAAGGTATTCCCGAATCGGAGGCGGTTGCCGCAATGGGCACTCCCGAATCGGTGATAAACGATATACTTGCCGAAGCCGCACCCGAAGGCACGGTAAAGCAAGAGGCACAAAAGAAAAGCAAGGGCTTTAAATACGGTTGGATTATTACCTCGGCAATAGCCGTTGTGCTGATTATTTCGCTCGCGGCGATTTTTATGCCGCTGATAAAGGCGGGATTTGACAAAAACGCCATTCCTTCGAGCTGGGGATATTTTTCGATTGACGATGACACGAGTGCGATTTCGCCTTTCGATTCTATCAGAATTTCGGAACCCTTTTCGGACGTTATTATTCAACGCTCCGAAACCGAGGATTGCTACGCTCGTTTCACGAATGTCGAAGGCATTCACCGTTTTTACGATATCGGTAACGACGGCGTACTGTATATAACCTGCGTGGACGACCGTAATTGGTTTCAGAAATTGGGCTCGTTATGGTACGGCGATTCCTCGATAACTCTGTATCTTCCTTATGATATGTACAATGAGCTTTACGTTGAAGCGGGAAGCTCCGATATTACGGTAGTCGATAATTTGACGTTCGGGTATGCCGAAATAAAAACCGGAAGCGGAGATATCGATTTCCGCTCGGATATATCGGGCACGCCGGCAAAGCTTAAAAGCGGAAGCGGAGATATAAACGTGAGCAACGTCGAAAAAGGCGGCTTTTATATCGAAACGTCGAGCGGCGACGTTAATATAGCAAAGGTTTATACCTGCGAATATAAGGAAATATCGGGAACGGCTGACGATCTTATTGGCTTGAGCGAGTATTTCGGCATCGGCAAGGAAATATCCGTCAAAACCTCAAGCGGCGATATAAGAATAGACGGTGCAAGAGCGGTGGATATTCTTCTCGAAACGACAAGCGGCGAAATAGAGCTTGCCGACGTTTACAACTACGTGAATATTCAGGCAGAAACGGTCAGCGGCGAGATCGAGGCGCAAAACGTCCTTTCCTGCATCGGTATTTCTTTTAAAACGACGAGCGGTGATATCGAGTTCGAGGGAATCGATTCATATTCGCAAATGAATCTTGCCACAACGAGCGGCGATATCGACGGCTATATCAATTCCAAACGCTATTTCAGCGTACGTACGTCGAGCGGCAGCGTAAACGTCCCTGCGAACGACGGTTCGGGGAAGCTTTATCATTGCTCTGTAACCACCGTCAGCGGCGATATAAATATCCGCACCCCGAAATAATATAAGTAATAACACATAAACGTGATCCCTGCCTCTTTAAAACGAAGGGGCAGGGAAATACCATACGTTTTATTTTTTTGGCTGAAATTATGTCGAAGAGAATTCGTCTGTTCCGGCGGTTTATTTCTTTGATTTGCAAAGCAATCGCTTTCTTGACGATATTTATCTTTTTGCGAAAACCTCTTCGGATATGCTATGAAGTATCCCGAGGAATCGGGTCTTACCTTGCCCGAGGATTACGAAAACACCGCGCTTGCTACCTACATAACCTATCGTAAATAGGAAAAACCGTCTCGAACCGAAAGGAACGAGACGGTATTTTATTATCTACTATGTAATTAGATACGAGCTCTGATTTCGTCTGCCTTGTCGGCGATTTCCCATTTAACGCCGAGTTCTTCGCGTCCGAAGTGGCCGTATGCGGCAAGATTCTTATAGATAGGCTTGCGGAGGTCGAGGGTTTCGATGATTGCCGCGGGACGAAGGTCGAATACCTCGTTGACGATTTCTGCGAGTCTTTCGTCGGAAACCTTACCGGTGCCGTTGGTGTTGATAAGCACGGAGAGGGGTCTTGCAACGCCGATAGCGTATGCGATCTGAACCTCGCATCTGTCTGCCGCGCCTGCAGCTACGATATTCTTTGCAACGTAACGAGCCATATAAGCCGCGCTTCTGTCAACCTTGGTCGGGTCCTTACCGGAGAACGCGCCGCCGCCGTGGGAAGCGTATCCGCCATAGGTATCGACGATGATCTTACGTCCGGTAAGACCGCTGTCGCCGTGGGGGCCGCCGACAACAAATCTGCCGGTGGGGTTAACGAATATATTTACCTTTCCGTCGAGAAGCTCGGTAGGAACTACGGGAAGGATTACCTTAT